>NZ_DGMV01000048.1:0-639 GCF_002388575.1 Marinimicrobium sp. UBA4509 | reverse complement strand
GCGCGGTCAATGTGCTGTCCGCCGCCCGCCTGTTTTTATTTGGCGCCCGGGATGTCTGGTTCGTGGTGGCGTTGCCGGTGTTTCTGGCCAGCCAGTTCGACTGGGACCACTGGCAGGTGGGGGGCTTTCTGGCGCTTTGGGTGATTGGCTATGGCGCGGTGCAGTCCGTCGCTCCGAAAATCACGGGGCGCTCCGGGCGGGGTTTGCCGGATGGACGTACCGCATTTGGTTGGGCGGCGGTTCTGACGGTCATTCCGGTGTTGATTGCGCTGGCGTTGTGGCAGGGTATTGCGCCAGGTGTGAGTCTGGTGGTGGGGTTGCTGATTTTTGGTGTGCTGTTTGCGGTGAACTCTTCCCTGCACAGTTATCTGATTGTCAGCTATGCCAAGGAGGACGGGGTCTCGTTGGATGTCGGTTTTTACTATATGGCCAATGCGATGGGTCGTCTCGTGGGCACGGTGCTCTCCGGTTGGGTGTATCAGGTCGCGGGGCTGATTGCCTGCCTGTGGATCTCAGCCGCCTTTTTGGCCCTGGCGGCGATAATCGCCCTCTGGTTACCGCGTCGGTTGGTCGGTGAGAGTGCGTAGCGATTTATTCGGTACTTCGAGAGTAGTACTTGGTTTGGGTAACGGCGGATGC
>NZ_DGMV01000022.1:41645-46327 GCF_002388575.1 Marinimicrobium sp. UBA4509 | reverse complement strand
AGGGATGGGTTTACGGCGTGTCCTGAAACGGTGTTCCCCCTTCCCGGCCCGGACGTTACGATTCCACCGAAATTTCACAAACTAAAACCACATACAACCAATAACAAGCAACGGAAAACAGGTGAGAGACTATGCGACGGTTGATTAACCGCTGCGTGATGATGGTGGCCATACTGGTGATAGCTGGGCCACTGCAGGCAGACGACCACTACCCGGCGGAGCTGGTGAAAATTTATGTTCCGTCTTCACCCGGTGGATCCAGCGATGCCATTGCCCGGGTGTTTGCCAAACACTTTGAGCAGGTGACCGGCAGCGCCGTGGCCATCGTCAACCAGACCGGCGGTGGCGGCGTCATCGCCGCGCACTCCGTCGCGCGCTCCAAACCCAACGGCGGCACCCTGCTGCTCTACCACACCGCCCTGCACGTCTCCCACGCCCTTGGGCGTTCACCTTATCAATACAAAGACTTTACCCCACTGGCCACCCTCAGCATGGTCAACGACGTCTATGCCGTGCGCGCCGATGCGCCCTATAAAACCCTGCAAGAACTGCTCGACTACACCCGCACGCACGAAGGCAAAATCACCGTGGGCTCACAGTTCGGTGCCACCACCCAGATCAAGGGCCAGGCGCTGACCCAGTTGTATCCCGAAGGCTTCCGGGTGGTGGACTCGGGCAGCGAATCCAAACGGATTACCGCCCTGCTGGGTGAGAAAGTGGACCTGATCAGTATGAGCGTTGCGAGCGCACTACAGTTCGAGCGCAATGGCGATGTGCGCATTCTCGGGGTCATGAACAACACCCCGGACGCCTTCGCGCCAGATTGGCCCACCGCCCCCAGCCAGGGAGTGCCCGCGCATCTGCCACAAGTGTTTGCCGTTTACGGTCCGGCCGAACTACCGCAACCGATCATCGATCAGTTCGACAGAATCATGGCCGGGATTCAGCAGGACCTCGCCTATCAAGAGGCAATCAGGAAGGTGCGCCAGAGTCCCGAATACCGGAACCACAAAGACGCGGCCATTTTTCTGGCCGACGAGTACCGGTTTATTGAAAAAGTGGTGAACCCATGAGCCGGTCCTTCACTGAGCGTCTGAATGCGGTGCACACCGACCGCTGGTTTGGCCTCGCCACCATCGGCTGCTCCGGTCTGCTGTATAGCATTTTCTGGCAGGACACTTTGAAGCCCACCCTGGGCGATCCGGGACCGACCTTGCTGCCCGGATTGATCGCCGTACTGCTGACCCTGATGGGGTTGATTCTACTCATCAGACCTCCGACGGACCGCGAACCAGCAGAGGAAACGGATACCGCTGGGACCTTTCGGCCCTGGCGCGGCGCTTTTTCCATTGTCGCGGTCCTCGCCTACGCGTGGGTACTGCCCAATCTAGGCTACGCGGTCAGCACCGCGGTCTTCTTTGCCCTGAGTACCTGGCTGCTCGGTCGACTGTCATTGAAGGCCGGCGTGCAGTGTTGCCTCATTGCGATTCTGGTCGCCGTTGCCACTCACTATCTGCTCGCCTCGGTACTGAACGTCAGCTTACCCGAGGGGGAATGGCTCTACGCATTGAAAGGAGTGCTTTATGATTGAGCTGTTCGCTGCCGGTGTCTGGGAACTGTTGCAGCCCCAGGTACTGATCGTGCTGTTTCTGGCCTGTATCGTCGGCCTGGTGATTGGGGCTCTGCCCGGGCTTAACGCCACCATGGCGGTGGCGATCATTTTGCCCCTGACCTTCAGCTTCAACGCTCACCTGGGAATGGCGACTCTGGTGGCCGTGTATATCGGTGGTATCTGTGGCGGACTGGTATCGGCCATTCTGCTGCGGATTCCGGGCACCCCTTCATCGGTGGCCACCACCTTTGACGGCTACCCGCTCGCCCAACAGGGGCAGGCGGTCAAAGCCTTGGGCACCGCCATGCTCGCCTCCTACGCCGGGGGCATGTTCAGCCTGCTGGTGCTGGTCATGTTTGCCCCGATGGTGGCGCGCCTGGCGATCAATTTCGGCCCCGCCGAGTACTTTGCCCTATCGGTCATGGCGCTGACCATGGTAGCCGCGCTGGCCGGCAAGAGTCTGGTCAAGGGCGCGATCACCGCGCTGTTGGGTATGGCGTTCAGCATGGTGGGCATGGCGCCCATTGATGGCACCCCGCGTTTTACTTTTGGGGAAATCAACCTCTGGGCCGGGATCGGGCTGGTACCATTCATGATCGGCCTGTTTGCGATCTCCCAGGTACTGCGTGAACTGTTTCGGGAAACACCCCGGCCCAAGGTGGATATGACCATCAAAGGCGTGGGCGTCACCCTCAAAGAAATCAGGCGCAACCTGGTCAATGTGTTCCGCTCATCCGGCATCGGTGTGGGCATTGGCGTGCTGCCGGGGATCGGCGGCGCGGCCTCGAACATGATCGCCTACGCCACCGCCCGCCAGAGCTCGAAAAACCCGGACAGTTTTGGCAAAGGCAATGTCGACGGCGTCTGGGCGTCCGAGTCGGCGGGCAATGCCAGTATCGGCGGCGCGCTGCTGCCACTGATCACCCTGGGGATTCCCGGCGATGGAGTCACCGCCATCATCATCGGCGGCTTCATGATTCACGGATTGCAGCCGGGCCCCCTGCTGTTTACCGACAATCCCGACATCGTCGGTATCATCTACGCCGCTTTCTTTATTGCCTGCACCCTGACATTGCTGTTCCAGTTGGCGACCCTGAGAATTTTCCCTCGGGTGCTGTTGATGCCGCGCCGCTATTTACTGCCCGCCATTACCGTCCTGGCGGTGGTGGGCGCCTACGCGGCGGACAATAACCCGTTTGATATTGGCGTAATGCTCGCTTTCGGGGTGCTGGGTTTTGTTCTGGAAAAATACCGCTACCCGCTCAGCCCCATGGTGCTCGGCTTTATCCTCGGACCCATTCTGGAAACCAACCTGCGCCGGGCCCTGATGCTCACCGACGGCCAGGTATTACCCATGGTGACCCAACCGGTGGCCGCCGGCTTTCTGGTGGTTGCTCTGGCCATTCTGATTATTTCACTTATCCCACACATTCGTCGCAAACAGGTGTCAACATGAAACTGACCGGACAGGCTTTTATCGGTGCCACCCGGGTCGCGGGACAGGGCGATGCTCTGCAGGCCATCGACCCGGCCAACAACACACCCCTCGACCCGGTGTACGCCAGCAACCAAACGCGGGACGTCGACCGCGCCTGCGAGCTCGCGCAGCAAGCGTTCAGACCTTACCGTAAAACCGACTCAGAGACACGCGCCCGTTTTCTGGAGACCATCGCAGAGAACATTCTCGAACTCGGTGACGCCCTGATCGAGCGGGCGATGGCCGAAACCGGCTTACCCCGGCCGAGACTGGAAGGCGAGCGGGGTCGCGCCGTCAACCAGTTGAAACTGTTTGCCGAGGTGCTGCGCAAAGGCCTTTGGCTCGGCATTGAGCATGATCCGGCACTTGGGGAACGCACCCCGCCGCGCCCGGACCTGCGCTCGCGCAATATTCCCGTGGGCCCGGTGGTCGTATTCGGTGCGAGCAATTTCCCGCTGGCGTTTTCGGTCGCCGGCGGTGACACCGCCTCGGCACTGGCCGCCGGTTGCCCGGTGATCGTCAAGGCCCACCCGGCTCACCCCGGCACCTCGGAGCTGGTCGGACAGGCCCTTCAGCGGGCCGTTCAACAATGCGGTCTGGACGAAGGCGTGTTCTCCATGCTGTTCGATGCCGGTCACAACGTCGGCGCCGCGCTGGTAAGCCATCCGGCCATCAAAGCGGTCGGGTTCACCGGATCGCGCAAGGGCGGAACGGCCCTAATGGCCATTGCCGCCGCGCGTCCGGAGCCCATCCCGGTGTATGCGGAAATGAGCAGTATCAACCCGCTGTTTCTGCTCACGGATGCGCTGGAAGCCGACCCCGAGGCTCTGGCCGAACAGTATGTGGATTCCCTGCAGATGGGCGCGGGGCAGTTCTGCACCAACCCGGGCCTGCTGATTGCCCGCACTGGCCCGGCACTGGATCGCTTTATTGTCCGGGCCACTGAAAAGCTGCAGGGCTCCCAGGGGCAGACCATGCTGACCCCGGGCATCGCCCAGGCGTACAACTCCGGTCTTACGTCTCTGGCTGAGCAGCCGGGGGTGGAGCTGATTGCCCGCGCGCCCGACGTTCAGAACCCCAACCAATGTCAGAGCGCCCTGCTCGGTACGCGGGCAGAGCAGTTTCTGACACAGCCGGAACTTCAATCAGAAGTGTTTGGTTCAGCGGCCTTGTTGGTGCAATGTGACAGCGATGCACAGATGCTGGCCATCGCCGAAGGATTGGAAGGACAACTGACGGCGGGACTGCACTTGACCGATCAAACCGATAGTGCATTGGCGGCCGAGCTGATCGACCGGCTGGAAACCAAGGCCGGTCGATTGCTGATCAATGGTTTTCCTACCGGAGTCGAGGTGTGCAGCGCCATGGTGCACGGCGGTCCCTATCCCGCCACCTCGGACGGGCGCACCACTTCAGTGGGCACCCGGGCGATTAACCGTTTTCTGCGGCCGGTTTGTTATCAGAATTTTCCGGAGGCTCTGTTGCCGCTTGAACTTCGGGGTGTTTAACGTCGAATGGGTCGGGACGTTCCTACGCATTGGCGCGAAGCGTGATCCGACACCACACAGCTGTTCTTGTCGGATTACGCTTCGC
>NZ_DGMV01000022.1:41155-41536 GCF_002388575.1 Marinimicrobium sp. UBA4509 | reverse complement strand
TTACGCTTCGCTAATCCGACCTATGTCGACCGCGGAGTGCACTCACGGCTTTCCGGAATGAAAAAGGCGGGCCAAGGCCCGCCTTTTTCATTCCGCTCAACGGATGTTCATTTCCAGTCGAGCTGACCGTTTACCCGGTTGCCATTGATTTCGACATTGTCGAACACCAGGTTCTGGACATTGTCGAGAACAAAGAGGTCATCGGCTTTCTTGATGGTGATATTGCGCAGTGTCACGTCCTGCAGCGGATAACCTTCGGGCGCGTACACCTCCAGCACACTGCCGGTGGATTCCACGGTAATGTCTTCGAATACCAGGTCGCGATAGACTGTCGGATAGTTGCCACCCAGCTCACCGGGATAGTTCAACTGAAACCAGAAC
>NZ_DGMV01000022.1:35146-40967 GCF_002388575.1 Marinimicrobium sp. UBA4509 | reverse complement strand
AGAAACCAGAACAGTTGATCAAAGGACTCAATGGTCATGTTGCGCACCCGGATATGCTCGGCCACACCACCACGATCCAGGTTGGCTTTGAAGCGCACCGCCGCCTTTCCGCTGCGCAGAATGTTATCGGTAAAGTAGACGTGGCGAATACCGCCGGACATTTCGCTGCCCAGGGCTATGCCATCTTCGCCTCCCATGTCATTGTTACGTACCACCACATACTCACTGGGGCGGCCGACCTGGCGGCCATCGTAGTCCCGACCGGATTTGATCACCACCGAATCGTCCCCGGTGCGGAAGAAATTGTTCTCCACAATCACATAGCGACTGGAGTCCACATCAATCCCATCGTTGTTCGGGAACATGCTGTCCACTTTCAGGCCGCGCACAATGGCGTGATCGGTATAGACCAGGTGGTTGATCCAGAAGGGTGAGTTTTTGATGGTGTAGTCTTCCAGCAGCACTCGCTGGGCGTCGACAATCTGCAGCATGCTCGGGCGCAGGAAGTGCCCCTCGGCAAACTGACGCTCTTCCACCGGGTTGCCTGCGGCGCCCATGGCTCGAAGCGCGTCCATATCCGGGCGCTGCTTGTCGTACCAGGGATGAAACTCGCTGTCTTCGTTGCCGTCCAGTGTACCTTTGCCGGTCACGGCCACATCCTGTACCTGATAGGCGTAAATCAGAGGCGAGTAGCCATACATTTCGGTCCCTTCCCAACGGGTCAGCACGGCGGGCAGGTAATCTTCCGGCTCGGGACTGAACAACAGCGTGGCCCCTTCGCTGATGTGCAGATTGATCCGGCTTTTCAGATGAATCGGACCGTGACTCTCCCATTTGCCCTCGGGAATGATGACCCGGCCACCGCCGTCCGCACTGGCCTGTTCGATTGCCGCCATGATTGCCGGGCGGGCATCGCTGCGTTTGGCATCGAAGTCGGTGATCAGATAATCGCGATTGGGAATATTCGGTGGCTGGACCGCCTGGACAATTTCAGAGGCTTTATTCCAGTCCGCCTGGGTGTCATCGTGGCTGTCCAGCGCCTGGCTCAGGGATGCCGAGGTGGCCAGCACCGCGGCAAGCCCCCAGCGGAACAATGGGTTGATGGTCATAGGATCCTCACTACTGCTGAGTTGTTGTCATGATTTATAGAGGCGCTCTCACACGCCCCGACTATTGAAAAGCAAGTCTCGTCCGAACGCAATCAGCGGTCAAGCTCCAGTGCGGCGAGAATAAACGGACCGGTACCATGAGGGTCGTTCACGCGAATCGCCTCACCCACATAGTACTCGAAGGTTCCCGGCCGATAGGGGTCATTACCCAGGCCGGCGCTGCCACAGATCTGGGTCAGATGGATCTCGCCATTGGCTTCCACGTCCACCAGTTCCTGAATCAGGCCGTCGAAACCCCGTTCGGCCACCGCCTGGAACTTCTCCGGCAAGTAGCCCATGCGCACGCCCTTGGCCATGGCGTAGACGAACATGGAGGAACCGGAGGCTTCCAGATAGTTACCATAGCGATCGCCCTGATCCGTCACCTGATACCAGAGGCCAGACTCGTGTTGCACCTTCTCCAATGCCACCACCAGACGATTGAGAATATCGATCAGCGCCTGACGGTCGGGGTGGTCTTCGGGGAAGAAGTCCAGGGTATCCACCAGCGCCATGGCGTACCAGCCCATGGCCCGGGACCAGAAGTGCTCGGAAAGGCCCGTCTCATCATCGGCCCAGGTCTGGAGGGTACTTTCGTCCCAACCGTGGTACAGCAGCCCACTCTCCAGATCGCGGGTTTTGGATTCAATCAGTTTGAACTGATGGGCGATATCGGAAAAACTCTCGTCGGAGTCTTCAAAGGTGGCTGCGTACTGGGCCCAGTATGCCGCGCCCATGTACAGACCATCGAGCCACATCTGCCAGGGGTAGATGCGCTTGTGCCACAGGCCGCCGGAACGGGTGCGCGGCTGCCAGTCCAGCTGCTTGCGCAGGGTCTGCATGGCCGTCAGGTAACGTTCGTCCTGGTATTTTTCATACAGCAGGAACAACAATTTGCCCGCATTGACATCGTCAATATTGAAGTCCCAGATGTGATAGTTCTTGATCTGGCCCTGATCATCAATCAACTGATCCACATACACTTTCCCGTATTGCAGATAGCGGTCATCGCCGGTGCGCTCATAGGCTTTCTGCATTGAGTACAAGGTTAATCCATAGGTGTAAGCCCACTGAGGAGAATCCAGCAGTTTGTAGTCACGCATGGCCCAGGCTTCCGGGCTGCGTTTGATGATAGACAACGCCATTCGGTCCGACCACTTGCCGTCTTGCGGCACAGTGACGGTCGACTCGCCGGTCTGGGCGCTGGCACACCCCATGGTCAGACTGACCAGTGCCAATACCATCAACGGGAATCGGATGCCAAGCTTGATCCAACGGCATATTGGGTTGATCAACATGTCTCTCTCCTATCGTTATATGAAGTGGTTATGTATGCGGGTTGAGCAAAACGCTATCCAACGATTAAAAAAAGGCGCTGCCGACGTAGGTCCGGACAGCGCCAAGCTGGAGGCAAACGGTACACCAGGAAAACTTATCTCACTCAGGCCTTCATGCGTTTGACCTGAGGCTTGAGGTCGGTCAGCTCTTCGATTTTCACCGGCCGTCCCTCGTCAATACTCTTTCGCGCCGCCACGCCGATCAGCACCGACATGGCACCATCGCGAAAGTTGGCCTTCTGACCGAAATTACGCTCGGGTGGAATTCCCTTGAACACATGGGCATTGAGAATCGGGTCACCGCCCCAGTGCGCTTTGCGAATATAGGGCAACTCAATACGCTGGTAGTCACCAAAGTTTTTGGCGATGATCAATTCGTGTCGACCCTCTTCGCGGGTGCTGTGACTGGTCAGCCCCATTTCCTTTTCATACACCTTGGATTGATCGGTTTCCTGCTCTTCCAACCAGGGGATGCCTTCCCAGGTTTCCACCCGGCCATGCTTACCGTTCAGCGCCAGACGAAAGCCTTCAAATGGCGAATAAGTGGTCAGCGAGTAATTGACGATAACGTTGTTCGCGTAGCGCACCTGCACGCTCATCTTGTCGAAAATGTCGATTTCTTCGCGCCACAGGCAATTGTCGCGGATGTATCCGTCGTGGTGCTCATTTTCAACGTAGAGCTTGGTGGCCAGCTCGTCTTTGGTGATGTCCCAGTAGTAATCGCATTTTTTCTGATGCGGGCACTCCCGGCAGTTTTTACCCCGGAAGTCATTATTGTGGCCGTAGTGCTCCAGCGCACCGTAGGCGGATACCTCTACCGGGTCGGATTCGATAAACCAGTTCAGCAGGTCAAAATGGTGGGCCGACTTGTGCAACAGCAGCGTACCGCCCTTTTCGCGCAGACCGTGCCAGCGTCGGAAGTAAGAGGCACCGTGGTAGGTATTCAGATACCAGTTGAAGTCCACCGACACCACATCACCGATCTCCTTGCGATCAAGCACCTCCTTGAGCGAGGTGAACATATGGCCATAGCGGTAGTTGAAGCTCATGATCAGCTCGGCGTCGGAACGTTCCACCGCTTTCTGGATGGCGGTACATTTGTGCTCATCCGTGGTCATGGGCTTTTCGGTGATGACATTGATATTGCGATCCAACGCCTTGACGATGATCTCATCGTGACTGGCATCGTCGGTGGTCACCATCACCATGTCGATGGGGCCGCTGTCGAGCAGGGCATCAATGTCGGTAAAGGTAGGGCAATCGACCCCGATATAGTCTTGGGCGAACTGCAGGCGGCCCGGGTTGGTATCGCACAGGCCAACAAATTCCACGGCGTCGGAAAAGCCCTGCACGAGATCGCGCCCCCAGAAGCGGATGCCCCGGATGCCGGTACCGACTAGGGCCACGCGCATCTTGCGGCTGGCTTTCTCCGCCATGGCGCCAGCACTGGACGACACGAGCGCTGTTCCCGCCAGGATCTGGCCACTGCCGCGCAGGAAGGCACGACGATCAATCAAGCTGGTTGATTTGCTCATAGTTCTCTCGCTTTATTGTTATCTTGAAGACTCTCACGGCCAAAATGATTGCGCAATCACTCAGGATTTGCAAGTAAAAAAGTGAAAAGTTGCTTTTGTGTGATATTTGCCGCCAAAATGGCGGCCAGAAACGTCTGGGGTGGGTCACACCTGGACCGAGCCGCCCACACTGGAGGGACCATGACAAGCCGACACCGACGTTGCCATCACGCCCTGTTGCTACTGGGCTGGCTACTACTCTCCTCCCACGTCATCGCAGAGCCCCGCCCCAAGATCGTGTTTTCCTGCTGGATTCCAGAAACCGTGCCCCTGCATCAGCGGGTGAACACCCTGTTCTCCGAGTCCTTCGATGCCCTGGGCTACGATTTCGGCATGCATTACCGCCCCAACCAGCGCTCCTTGATGGAGGCCAACGCAGGCATCAGTGACGGCGACTGCGCCCGGACGCTGGATTACCGCGACAATAATCCTGAAAGCAGCCTGATCCGCATTGACGTGCTGCTGGCGCGAACCTCCATGGAGGCCTGGAGCCGCAATCCGGAACTCACCCTGAACACCGAACAGGACCTGACCCGTGAATCCCTGCGCATCGGCTATGTGCGGGGTCATGTCGTGATCAAGGAGTTGATGCAGCGCCACGAGCTGCCAAACGTGATCTCGGTAACCAGCACCGAACATGGGTTGAAGATGGTCAGTGCCGGACGGCTGGACCTGTTTATCGGCACCTCCGTATCAACGCGGCAGGAAATGCAGCAGATCGAGCTGACCCAGCCCATCTACTCGGCCGGCCATGTTCTGGAGATTGAGGGATATGCTTACCTGAACGAGGCACACCGCGCACTGCTGCCGTCACTGGAGCGGGAACTGCGCGAGCGACTGCCCACCGATGGCTGGCAGTTCGAGTGACCCGATCAACGCTGGGCAGGCCATTTCATCCGCGAGTACAATAGCCGCGTATACCCCTCTGAATCAGACCCGAACAAGGCAATCACCATGACACAGCGAGCCCTGTCCCGACTGGACCAACTGATTATCGGCATCGACCGGGTGGTACGCACCCTGGCGGACACGCCGGGAGAAGAGCGTCGCCCCTCCCCCGCTCGGGACCTGCCAAAATCCGAGCTGGATGACGCCGAGCGCCGCCACGCCGCAGGCCTGATGCGGGTAAACCACTCCGGCGAAGTCTGCGCCCAGGCGCTTTACCAGGGCCAAGCCCTGACCGCCAAGCTGCCCCAGGTACGCGCGGAAATGGAACATGCCGCCGAGGAGGAAATTGATCACCTGGTCTGGTGCCGACAACGGTTGGACGACCTGAACAGCCATACCAGCTACCTGAACCCGCTGTGGTACGGCCTGTCCTTCGCATTGGGGTCGGGGGCTGGTCTGGTCAGTGACCGGGTCAGCCTGGGGTTTGTGGCAGCGACCGAGGAGCGCGTGTGTCAGCACCTGCAAACACACCTGGAGCAGTTACCCGAAACCGACCGGCAGAGCCGGGCGGTGGTGCAACAGATGCTGACCGACGAAGCCAAACACGCCCAGACCGCCCTCGCCGCCGGCGGCCTGGATTTCCCGGCACCGGTAAAAACGGCGATGAGTCTCGTAGCCAGGGCGATGACCGCTTCCAGCTATAGGCTTTGAGACAAACCTTAATCGGTGGATGACGCCGCAGTGCGGCTTATCCACCCTACGCGACGATTGGCACTGAGGGACGGGAAGGGGAAGCCCTTTCAAGACCGTAGAGCGGGGGACCCGCGATCCGAGCCCCCAGGGACGGGTTTACGGCGTGTCTTGAAAGGGCTTC
>NZ_DGMV01000022.1:34479-35027 GCF_002388575.1 Marinimicrobium sp. UBA4509 | reverse complement strand
GCGGGTGGATAAGCCGTACCGCGGCGTCATCCACCACAGTATGTGAAAGTATTTACTCCGCGTCGCGGATTTCGTAATCATGGGTGATTTCCACGCCCGCCGCTTCCAGCATGATCGACGCGGAACAGTACTTGGTGGCCGACAGTTCCACCGCGCGCTTGACGTGCGCTTCCTTGAGATCCTTACCGGTCACCACAAAGTGCAGGTGGATTTTGGTGAAGGGTGACGGCACGCCATCGGCCCGCTCAGCGTCCATATCCACATAGCAGTCCGTGACCTTCTGGCGGGACTTGCCCAGGATGCTCATCACATCAAAAGAAGAGCAGCCGCCGAGCCCGAGTAGCAACATCTCCATCGGGCGCACACCGGTGTTGCGGCCGCCATGATCCGGCGGGCCGTCCATCAGTACGGTATGACCACTACCGGATTCACCCAGAAACTGGGCGCCATCTATCCACTTTACCTTACCTTTCATGCAACCTACCTCGCCGTAACCTGTGGGCCTGATATCAATGGCGCAGAAGGTTACCATAACCACTCCAAAAACC
>NZ_DGMV01000022.1:34069-34346 GCF_002388575.1 Marinimicrobium sp. UBA4509 | reverse complement strand
CCATAACCACTCCAAAAACCCATCACCGACGTCTACCTGTCGCCCCTTTCATCCTTCACCAGCCTTCTGCGAGGTTCTACTGGACATGAAGGCGCCTTGGGCTTATAACTGGTTCACAAACTTGCTAGCATGTAATCGGTGCCAACTGGCAAGGGCTCGCGTTTAGGTTCATAATGCCCGCCGTTAACCCATTGATAACTCAGAAAAAAGCAGGAGCTGCACCTTGGTCGCCGTATCCTTGACACCCCACATTACCCATGTGGACGAGTTTCTCAGT
>NZ_DGMV01000022.1:33542-33911 GCF_002388575.1 Marinimicrobium sp. UBA4509 | reverse complement strand
CGCCCATGTGGACGAGTTTCTCAGCCATTGCCATCGCCGCCGTTACCCGGCCAAAAGCACCATTATTTACGCTGGGGACAAGAGCGATTCTCTCTACTATATTGTGCGCGGTTCGGTCACGGTTCTGATTGAGGACGATGAAGGCCGGGAAATGATTGTCGCTTATCTCAACGACGGAGATTTCTTCGGCGAAATGGGCCTGTTTGATCAGGAAGACTCGCGCAGCGCCTGGGTACGAGCGAAAACGGAATGCGAAGTGGCTGAAATCAGCTACAGCAAATTCCAGGAGATCGCCGGTGAGAACCCGGAGTTCGTTTTCGCTCTGAGCAGCCAGATGGCCCGCCGTCTGCGCGCCACCACCCGCAAGGT
>NZ_DGMV01000022.1:33062-33430 GCF_002388575.1 Marinimicrobium sp. UBA4509 | reverse complement strand
CTGCGCGCCACCACCCGCAAGGTGGGGGACCTCGCGTTTCTGGACGTTACCGGCCGGGTGGCCCGGACGCTACTGGACCTGTGTAAGGAGCCGGACGCCATCACCCACCCGGATGGCATGCAGATCAAGATCACCCGCCAGGAGATTGGCCGGATTGTGGGCTGCTCCCGGGAGATGGTCGGTCGGGTACTGAAGACTCTGGAAGATCAGGGATTGGTGGAAGTGCGCGGCAAAACCATGGTGGTTTACGGAACGCGGTAGCGGCCTGGGCAGACTGTGTGGGGATGTCGGATTACGCTTTCGCTAATCCGACCTACCAGGAAGCTCGATCAAATCCCACAGTATCCGTAGGTCGGGTTAGCGCGCAG
>NZ_DGMV01000022.1:24922-32978 GCF_002388575.1 Marinimicrobium sp. UBA4509 | reverse complement strand
GTAGGTCGGGTTAGCGCGCAGCGCGTAACCCGACGCATCACTCAATTGAAAAACCGCGCCAGGGCCTCACCTGGATCATCGGCGCGCATGAACGCTTCGCCCACCAGAAAGCTGTGCACGTGGCGGCGGCGCATTTCCCATACGTCGTCCGGCGACAGAATCCCACTCTCTGTGACTACTATGCGTTCGCTATCGATGGCGGGCAGCAGATCGTAGGTGGTCTTCAGGTCCACCTCAAAGGTGTGCAGGTTACGGTTGTTGATACCAATCAGTTTGTTGGGGAGCTCCAGCGCCAACTCCAGCTCGGCCAGATTGTGCACCTCCACCAGAACATCCAGCCCAAGCTCCAGAGCCAAGGTGTTCAGCGCGCGCATCTGGCTGGGTTCCAGTGCTGCGGCAATCAGCAATATGCAGTCCGCCCCCAGCGCTCGCGCCTCATAGACCTGATACTCATCGACGATGAAGTCCTTCCGGATCACCGGCAGGCTCACCGCCTCACGGGCCTGTTGCAGGTAGGCATCGGCGCCCTGGAAAAAATCCACATCGGTCAATACCGACAGGCAGGTGGCACCGCCCCGCTCGTAGCTGCGAGCCAACTCGGCCGGTTCAAAGTGCTCCCTGATAACCCCCTTACTCGGCGACGCCTTCTTGATTTCGGCGATCACCGCCGCCTGCCCATCGGCAATCCGGTTGGCAATGGCCTGAACAAATCCGCGAGTTTCCGGCGCCTGCACCAGGCTCTGACGCAACTCATCGAGAGAGCGTTGCTGTTTGCGCTCGGCCACTTCCTCGTGCTTGCGGGCAATAATTTTGCGCAGCACCGTCGGGGTGTCACTCACGGGTCAATCCTCTTGGTTCATATTTAATTCGGTGTTCAGTTGTCGCTTTTGAAGCACTGGGTAAAGGCCGCCAGTTCGCGAATCTTTTCGCCGGCCAGGCTGCTGCCAATGGCATCCCGCGCCAATTCCACCCCTTCTTCCAGGCTTTCCGCCACGCCGCTGACGTAAATCGCGGCACCGGCGTTCAGGGTGATAATATCCGCCGCTTTCTCGGCGTACTGCCCGCGCCGGTTGCCCAGCGCGTCTTTGATCAGCGCCAGAGACTCCTCGGCGTTGGTCACGCCCAGGCCAATCAGACTTTTACTCTGAATGCCAAAGTCTTCCGGCTTGATCTCGTATTCGGTGACCTTTCCGTCTTTCAGTTCGGCCACGTGGGTTTCAGAGGCCAGGCTGATCTCATCGAGACCATCTTTGGCGTGAACCACCATCACATGCTCGCTGCCCAGGCGATGCAGCACCTCGGCCATGGGGCGACACAGTTCGCCATTGAACACACCAATCACCTGGCGGCGCACATTGGCAGGGTTGGTCATGGGGCCGAGCATGTTGAAGATGGTGCGCAGGCCCAGCTCTTTGCGCGGGCCAACGGCAAACTTCATGGCGCCGTGATGCACCGGAGCAAACATGAAGCCCACGCCGATCTCACGGACGCAGCGGGCCACTTCCTCCGGGGAAATATTCAGATTGATACCGGCTTCTTCCAGCACATCCGCGCTGCCGGTGGAGCTCGATACCGAGCGGTTGCCGTGCTTGGCCACCCGGCCGCCGGCCGCGGCCACCACAAAGGCACTGGCGGTGGACACATTGAACAGGTTGGCCCCGTCGCCGCCAGTGCCGCAGGTATCCACCAGGAAGTCGGCTTCAATATCGACGCTCTGTGCCAGCTCGCGCATAGCCATGGCGGCGCCGGTGATCTCGTCCAGCGTCTCACCTTTCATACGCAGGCCGATCAGAAACCCTCCGATCTGCGCCTCCGTGGCAGCACCGGTCATAATCTCTTTCATGACCGAGGTCATTTCTTCGGTACTCAAATCAATCTTCTCGACCACTCGGGTCAAGGCTTGTTTGATGTCCATGTGTTTCTCCCGTTTATTATCGTGAGTCGTTTTTGTCGCACTCTCTCACTCACTCCCCAGGGGCGAACACTCGGTCAGCCGGGCGCAATTCTTGTTGTAAGTTGGGTCTGGCGATCCCTCGCGAACGATTTACGCGACCTGATTCTGACACGAGTCATTCAGTCGCGCAAAAAATTATTCAACAATTCGTGTCCCTGCTCGGTCAGGATCGACTCGGGGTGGAACTGTACGCCCTCCACCGCCAGAGTCTTGTGGCGCACCCCCATGATTTCGGCCGGCTGACCCTGGTCATTCTGGGTCCAGGCGGTGACTTCCAGACACTCTGGCAGAGTGTTCCGGTCGATCACCAGCGAGTGATAGCGGGTGGCCTGTAAGGGGTTGTTCAGTCCGCGAAACACCCCTTTATCCGCGTGAAAAACCGGCGAGGTTTTGCCGTGCATCACCTGGGGTGCCCGGATCACATCACCGCCGAAGGCCTGACCGATGGCCTGATGGCCCAGGCAGATGCCGAGCAGCGGTACTTTGCCGGCAAACGCCTTGATTACCGCCAGGGATACCCCCGCCTCGTTGGGAGTACAGGGCCCCGGAGAGATCACGATCTTCTCCGGCGCCAACGCCTCAACCTCTTCCACGGTGATTTCATCGTTGCGCACCACCTTCACATCGGCACCGAGTTCCGCCAGGTACTGCACCACGTTGTAGGTGAAGGAGTCGTAGTTATCAATCATCAGAATCATGGCTGCTCTCCACCTTTGGCATTCGCGCCACCTTGTGCGTCCGTTTCGGCGCCGCGATTGACCATATCGACGGCGCGGAAAATGGCGCGCGCCTTGTTCATGGTTTCTTTCCACTCCAGCTCGGGTACCGAGTCCGCCACGATGCCGCCACCGGCCTGAACGTACAGCTTGCCGTCTTTGATCACGGCGGTACGGATGGCAATGGCGGTATCCATATTGCCGTTCCAGGCGATATAACCCACAGCGCCGCCGTAGATACCGCGCTTTTCGCTTTCCAGTTCGTCGATGATTTCCATGGCGCGGATTTTCGGCGCACCGGAAAGCGTCCCCGCCGGCAGTGCCGCCCGCAGCACATCCATGGCCTCCAGACCCGGCTTGAGGCGACCGGTCACATTGGAGGTGATGTGCATAACGTGGGAGTAACGCTCCACCACCATCTTGTCGGTCAGCTTCACTGTGCCGGTTTCGGACACCCGACCGACATCGTTGCGGCCGAGATCGATCAGCATCAGATGCTCGGCAATCTCTTTGGGGTCGTTGACCAGGTCCTGCTCCATGGCCAGATCTTCTTCCGGGGTACGGCCGCGTCGGCGGGTGCCCGCAATCGGGCGCACCGTGACGGTACCGTCTTCCAGCCGGGCAAGAATTTCCGGGCTGGAGCCCACCACCTGATGGTCTCCCAGATCCAGGAAGTACATATAGGGGGACGGGTTTAAACAGCGCAGGGCGCGATAGAGATTGAGCGGCTCGGCCTGATAGTCAATGGACAGCCGCTGGGAAGGCACCACCTGCATCACGTCCCCGGCCAGGGTGTACTCCTTGATTTTCTCCACCGCCGCTTTGTAGCCCGCCTCGCCCATGTGGGAGGTGAAGCTCTGCTCCGGGCCTTCCACTTCAGGCAGACCAACTTCCGGTACCGAAGGCACTGGCGCGCGCAGCTGCGCCTCCAACTCCCGCAGGCGAGCCTGGGCTTTGGCGTAAGCGTCATCGATTTCCGGATTGGCGTGGACCACCAGAATCAGCTTACCCGACAGGTTATCGAACACCAGTACTTCGTCGGAGACCGTGAGCAGGATGTCCGGCGTACCCAGCTTGTCCGCCGGCATGGATTCCTGCAGGTGCGGCTCGACATAGCGCACGCAATCGTAACCGAAATAGCCGACCAGCCCGCCAGTAAAGCGCGGCAGGTCCGGCAAATCCGGCGCCCGGTAGCGGTGCTTGTACTCTTCCACAAACGCCAGGGGATCGGCGCACTCGAACTGCTCTTCGATCTGACCATTGCACTCCAACTGCACCCGGGAGCCAAACGCTTTCAGCACCCGGCGGGCAGGCAGGCCGATCATCGAGTAACGGCCCCACTTTTCGCCGCCCTGTACGGACTCGAAGAGATAGGAGTAGGGGCCACGGGCCAGTTTCAGGTAGGAGGACAGGGGAGTGTCCAGGTCCGCCAGCACTTCGTGCATTACCGGAATGCGGTTATAGCCTTCCGAGGCCAGCCGGGAAAATTGTTCTGGAGTCATGCTTATACCTTTAGTTTTGCATCACCACCGCTCACGCCGTGTCGCCGGTGCAGTCAAATCATGAACGGTTGTATTCGAAACAGCAGCACGCCAACGTCGAGTAACGTGCCGAGACAGCGAGGGCCCGGCTCAGGCCTTGGGGGCCAACACCAGGCAACAGAAAGCTAGCCACGCCATCGGGCGGGGTGTTTAGCGGGGATGTGCAAATATAAGCCTGACGAGATCAACGTGCTTCTCCTCAATACGTCGTGAGCCTGAGTTTACTCAAAACCGGCGCCGGGGGCCAGCCCCGGCGGGGATGAATCTCACACTTCGGCCAATTGCTGGCGCATCTGTCCGATCACATCGGCGTAGTCCGGCGCGTTGAAAATGGCGGAGCCGGCCACGAAGGTATCGGCACCGGCCTCGGCCACGGACTTGAGGGTTTCCAGGTTGACGCCACCATCCACTTCCAGGCGAATGTCACGACCACTGGCATCAATCAGTGCCCGGGCCTCGCGCAGCTTGTCCAGGGTCGCGGGAATGAACTTCTGTCCGCCGAAGCCGGGGTTCACCGACATCAGCAGCAGCATATCCAGACGCTGCACCACGTGTTTGATCAAATCCAGACTGGAGGCCGGATTGAGCACCAGCCCGGCCTTACAGCCCGCGCTTTCGATCAACTGTAGCGAGCGGTCGACGTGGCGGGAGGCTTCCGGGTGAAAGGTGATATAGCTGGCGCCAGCCTCGGCAAACTGCTCAATCAGATCGTCTACCGGCTCCACCATCAAGTGCACATCAATGGGGGCGGTAATACCGTACTGGCGCAATGCCTTGCACACCATGGGCCCGAACGTCAGGTTGGGCACATAGTGGTTATCCATCACATCAAAATGAATCATGTCGCCGCCGGCGGCCAGCACCGCGTCGGCCTCTTCCCCCAGGCGGGCAAAGTCGGCGGAGAGGATCGAGGGGGCAATTTTGTAATCCCGCTTCAAGTTCTGCATAAATTGTCCGATGATGGTTGATAGAGGTTCGTGATCGTTGGAATCAGTCGGTCATTGTACCCAAAGATGCACCCCGATAGGCAGCCAACGGAAATCGCCCATGCGCCGCACTGAGTTCCCCCTCTTCCTTCGGCTTCGCTGGAGCCTGATTCTGGCCCTGCTGGTTGCTCCCGCCTGGGCCCAGGACGAGAACGCTCCGGCGCCGGGTACTGAGGGCGACGGAGAGGCGGCAGAAACCGCTGCGGAGGCAGCTCCGCCCGAACCGGAGCCGCCACAGTACGCATCGCGCCGCGACCGGGACCAGACCCTGCTGGCCGAGCGTTTCCCCGACGACACCCAGTGGCTGTCCCTGCCCGAGCCGGAAAACGAGACGCTCGCCCTTTTCCGCCCGGCGGCCGCCGAGCCCAAGGGCGCCCTATTGATGTTCTATAGCGCGGAAAACCCACCCCACTGGCCGGCCCCACTGGCCAATCTTCGTCAGGCTTTACCGCGCCACGGCTGGGCCACCTTCGCCGTCACATTACCTTTGCCGCCCAAAGCACCCGTCCCCGAGCGCCCGGAAGACACTTTGCCCAAAACTCCAGCACCAGCCACCGAGACGCCCGATGAAGAGGAGGCAACCGGTGAAGAGGCCGGTGAGCCGGACGAGGAAAACGCGCCCGCCGCCGAGCCGTCTGCCAACGATGAAGCGGAGGAGGACCTGGCGCCACCACTGCCCGACCATGAAACGCGCATAGCGCAGCGGGTCAATGCCGCCCTGAACTGGCTCGACGCCAATGGGCAGGGCAACCTGGTGGTACTGGTGGACCCGATCAGCGCCCCAGAGGTGATGGCGGTACTGCGCCCCCAACTGGAAGCAGGGGCACAGGGCGAGCCGCCCAGTACCGGAGAAAGCCCGCTATCCGGCCCCATAAGGGCGTTGATTCTGGTCAATCAACATGGCGCCATAACGCTGGACCGAGCCGAACTGGAAACCCTGTTCGCGGTGCCTGCCCTGCCCCTTCTGGACGTGTTTCTCGGCCCCGATGCCCGCACCCGCGAGCAACAGCGTCGCCACCGGGACAGCGCGCGCCGGCTCCGTCTTGAGCACTACCAGACGCTGGTGATCGGACGCCCCGATGCTCAGGACCCGGAGGACGAACGCAGCTTCTGGGTGCGTCGCATTCAGGGTTTCATGCACCGTCAGGCCGAAGGCCGGGAGGTGCGCCTGAACCCGCCGCGCTAGCAAGCAGCGCGGCAAGTTAAGCAACACTCAGCCGCGCAGCACCTCGGCGATGGCCCGACTGACATAATCCACCTTGTCCAGATTCAACCCGGCGACGTTGATGCGGCTGTTGTCGGTCATGTAAATGCTGTAGCGATCCTTTAATTGGCCCACCTGGGCCTCGGTCAGTCCGAGAAACGAAAACATGCCCCGCTCCCGGGCGATAAAGCCAAAGTCCCGACCGGGCACCGTCGCGGCCAGCGAGCCCACCAGCGCTTCGCGCAGCGTCTGGATCCGCCCGCGCATCTCGCTCAATTCGCTCTGCCAGCGCTGGCGCAGCTCGTCGGACGCCCAGATACCCGCCACCAGAGCGCTGCCGTGAGCCGGCGGCATGGAGTAAAGCCCCCGGGCGACGCTGAGCAGCTGCGACTGCACCGCTTCGGCCCGGGCAGAATCCGCCCCAACCACCGCCAGCGCCCCGGCCCGCTCCCGATACAGGCCGAAGTTCTTGGAGAAGGACACCGCCACCAACACCTCGGGCAGTTGCTCCGCCATCCAGCGGGGCCCGAAGGCGTCGGCGTCCAGGCCTTCACCAAAGCCCTGATAGGCCATATCGATAAAGGGCACAAAACCGCGTTCACGGGCCAGCTCGGTCACCTGACGCCACTGCGCTTCGGTCAGATCCGCCCCACAGGGGTTGTGGCAGGCCGCGTGCAACAGCACCAGATCCCCGGCGGGCACTTCGGCCAACGCCGCCATCATGCCGTCGAAATCGAGCGCGTGCCGCTCGAAGTCATAATAGGGGTACTCTTTAAGCTCCAGCCCGGCGCTGCCCAGCAGCGGCACGTGATTGGCCCAGGTGGGAGTACTGACCCAGACCCGGGCGCCCTTTCTGGCCCGCTGAATGAGTTCCGCCGCCAGCCGAAGCGCACCGCAGCCACCCGGGGTCTGCACGGTCGCGACCCGGCCCGCCGCCAGTGCGGGATGCTCCGGACCAAACGCCAGCTCCCGCACCGCGTCATTCGCCCCCGGATAACCGGCCGGAGCGGTATAGGCTTTGGAGATTTCCGCTTTGAGCAGTTGCGCTTCCGCTTCATGCACCGCGGCCATCACCGGGGTGTTGCCGGACGCATCGCGATATACCCCAACGCCGAGATCCACTTTCTCCGGGTTGGGGTCGTCACGAAAGGCGATGCTCAGTCCCAGGATTGGGTCGTTGGGTAGCTTGGGTAGGGATTCGAACATGCGGGGCTCCTGAGGTTTATTGGTTGGGGGCATTATACAGAGGACAAGTTCCAAACGTGGGCGCTTCGTACAGGCTGCTCCGCCTGGGTAACCCCTTGTGAGACACGCCGTGAATACATCCGTGTAGGCTCGACACCTGCCGGCCCCCTTCGCGCTCCCGGCGCTTCGGGACACTTCCCACATCCATGTGGGGCGTCCAAAGGCAGGTGACGGTCTCACAAGGGTATATCCAGCCTCCGCGGTGCCGGCGTCACGTTTCGGGAACTAGCACCTTTTAATTTGCACCTTGGGTAACGGCGGATGCGCTTTGCTTATCCGCCCTACGGAACCTACCGTGCTATCCGTAAGGCGCATCGGTCCGACGATTCGGAGCAAAGTGCATCCGCCGGAACCATACCGCCGTGAGTTAAACATGGCACTGAGGGACGGGGAGGGGAAGCCCTTTCAAG
>NZ_DGMV01000022.1:20944-24785 GCF_002388575.1 Marinimicrobium sp. UBA4509 | reverse complement strand
CTTCCCCTTCCCGGCCCGGACGTGATGCGACTACCGTGCTACCCCAAAGTGGCACGACATGCGTTTCCTACGAGCCACGAATCAACGAGCACCTCATGTATAATGGCGGTTTTGACGTAAACCCAAAGAAGGTCTTTACATGTCGCGTTTCTGGAGTGAGCGGGTCCGTGAGCTTGAGCCCTATGTGCCGGGTGAGCAGCCCAAAATTGATGGGCTGATCAAACTCAACACCAACGAAAGTCCGTTTCCGCCCTCCCCCCGGGTGCGGGACGTGCTGACCGATGGGGCCATCGACAAGTTGCGCCTCTACCCCGACCCCAACTCCAGCGCCCTCAAACAGACCATCGCCGATTATTATGGGCTCAAGCCCGAACAGACCTTCGTCGGCAACGGCTCCGATGAAGTGCTCGCCTTTGCCTTCATGGCCTTCTTCAAACAGTCGCGCCCCCTGCTCTACCCGGACATCACCTACAGCTTCTACCCGGTCTACTGCCAGCTGTTCGACATCGACTATGAAATGCTGCCCCTGGCCGACGACCTGAGCATCAATCTGGCCGACTACCGGCGAGAGAACGGTGGCATCATCTTCCCCAACCCCAATGCGCCCACCGGGCGAGCACTGCCCCTGAGCGATATTGAGGCACTGCTGAAAGAGAACACCGATAGCGTTGTGCTGATCGACGAAGCCTATGTCGACTTCGGGGCCGAGAGCGCGGCGCAACTCGTGGACCGCTACCCCAACCTGCTGGTCACCCAGACGCTGTCCAAATCCCGCTCGCTGGCCGGCCTGCGCCTGGGTTTCGCCCTGGGTTCGGCGGAGCTGATCGAGGGGCTGGAGCGGGTCAAGAATTCGTTCAACTCCTACCCGGTGGATCGCCTGGCCGAGGCCGCCGCCATTGTGGCCATCGAGGATGACGACTATTTCCGTCAGTGCCGGGATCAGGTCATCGCCACCCGGGAATGGACCGAGGCTCGCCTGCAGGAGCTGGGCTTCCAGACCGTGCCCTCGGCAGCCAACTTTGTCTTCGCCCGCGTTCCCGAGGGTGAGGACGCGGCCGAACTGTCCCGCCAACTGCGCGACGCCCGCATTATCGTCCGCTATTTCAACAAACCCCGCCTGTCCGAGTACCTGCGCATCTCCATCGGCAGCGACACCGAAATGCAGGCGCTGATCACCGCGCTCAAGGCCATCCTCTCCTGAACAAAGCAACAGCCGCCAATCGGGCCTTGATTCTTGCGCCAAAGGCGGCTTATGATGCAGGTCTTATGAAAAAAAATAATAACCTGAACAACAGGTCGTTGGGGTCATTCGATCAGTACGCGCGTCAGGATTTCTTGCGTATTGTGAAAGAATTTAATAGATTGGCGCTATCTGGCACGTAAAGCAACGCAAGCCAGATCACCAGGAGCAAGGCGCCTTGTACAAGGAGCTGAAACCGACACGCCGTAATAAGCGGCGATCGGGTTTGATGTTAGCCACGAAGACCACCCAAACTGGGCGACTATGCAGACGAAATTGACGGCGGTTGAACTGATCAAGCGTTTCCAACGATTGTTCACCGACCTGAACCACAAACAAATCGCCGAACGTCTAGTAAAGCTGGTCATGGCCAAGCCTGCGGTGAGCCGGGCCGCGCTGATCATAGAGCGGGACCGACGACTCTTCGTCGAATCCATCGCCCGCCTGAACGCCCAGAAACAGCCCGAAATCGATACCGTCGCCACTGCCCTGAACAAGCTCCGAGGCTTTCCCCACAACCAGATCGAGCGCGTCTTTGCCGAGGGACAGCCCATTGCCCTGGACAGCAGCGCCATTGTCCGCCTGGGTCACGACATCACCCCCAAGGGCACCCGCTCCGCTTATCTCTACCCCATTTTCGAGCACGACAAGCCCATCGCCGCCTTCTATCTGGAAAGCCAGGACGATCTGCCCGCCCTGGAGCGCAGCGTTCAGGAGCTGGATACCGTATGGGCCTTCAGCGGCCTGCTGGCCCGACAGATCATCGAAATGTGGCGCCACGACGAGCAGAGCGAGCGCCACCGCCTGGCCGAGCAGGCCCTCTGGGCCAGCGAGACCTACCTGCACGCCATTCTGCACCACTCTCCGGCCCTGATTTCGGTCAAGGACCTGAACGGCAATGTGGTACTCGCCAGTGAGCACTACAAGCAGCTGCAGAACGTGGACGAGCAGGGGTTTGTCGGCAAGAACGTCTTCGACGTCTACCCCAAGGAAGTGGCTCAGGCACTCTGGGATATTGACCTGGCCACCCAGGACAAGCAGCAGACCTTCGAGACCGAACTGGAGCTGATGCACAAGGACGGCAGCCTGCACACCTATCTGATGGTGAAGTTCCCCCTCAGAAACCCGAATAACGATGTGTTCGGTGTCTGTACCATCTGCACCGACATCTCCGAGCGCAAGCTGGCGGAAAATGCTCTGCGCGAGCAACAGTCGCGCCTGAACTACATGGCCTTCCACGACTCGCTCACCGCCCTGCCCAACCGCTCCCTGTTTTACGATCGCATCTATCACGGCCTGGCCCGAGCCCAACGCAGCAACAGCAAACTGGCGTTGATGTTGCTGGATATCGACCGGTTCAAGAACATCAACGACAGCCTCGGACACGACTCCGGGGACCTGCTGCTCAAAGCCATCGCCATGCGCCTGAACGAAGGCGTGCGCGACATGGATACCGTCGCCCGTCTGGGCGGCGATGAGTTCGTGGTGGTGCTCGAGGGCGTGCACGACATGGAAGATGTGGTGTTCATCGCCAACAAGCTGCTGGTGACTCTGGCCCGGCCGCTGGAGATTGCCGGTCACGAGATCACCACCACCGTGAGTATCGGGGTGAGTGTCTACCCGGATGACGGCACCGATACCGACGAGCTGCTCAAGAACGCCGACATCGCCATGTACAAGGCGAAAGAAGCCGGCAAAAACAACTGTCAGTTTTACGCCAAGGGCATGAGCGCCACGGCGGTCAACTACCTGCTACTGGAAAACGATCTGCGCCGGGCGGTGGAGCAGGAGCAGCTGATTCTGCACTATCAGCCCCAGATCGATCTGAAAACCGGCGAGCTGATGGGTGTGGAGGCGCTGGTGCGCTGGCAACACCCGGAACGCGGACTGGTCTCCCCGGCTCATTTCATTCCCCTGGCCGAGGAAACCGGCCTGATTGCGCCCATTGGCGAGTGGGTGCTGCGCCAGGCTTGCTACCAGCAGAAGCGCTGGCTGGACTCGGGCAAGAAAGTGGGTCGCATGGCGGTGAACCTGTCACCGCGCCAGTTCCGCCAGCGCAATTTCCCGGAGAAGGTGGAAAGCATTCTGCGGGAGACCGGCTTACCGGCGGAGTATCTGGAGTTGGAGATCACCGAGAGCTGCGCCATGGAGCACGCCGGTGAGACCATCAATCAGCTCAAGCAGCTCAATCAGATGGGGCTGTATCTGGCGATTGATGATTTCGGCACCGGCTATTCGTCCCTGGCGTATCTGAAGCGCTTCCCGATTCAGAAGTTGAAGATCGACAGCAGTTTCATTCACGATATTCAGAGCGACCCGAACGATGCGGCCATTGCCAAGTCGATCATTGGCCTGGCGCACAACATGCAGCTGTCGGTGGTGGCAGAGGGGGTAGAGAAGCCCGCTCAGTCGGATTGGCTGTGTGATGAGGGCTGCGATCAGGGCCAGGGCTTCCTGTTCTCCAAGCCTCTCACCGCCCGGCAGTTCGAAGCACGCTTTGTGGGAAAGCACTTCGCCTTTGACGGCAATGTGGTGAAGTTGAACGCGTTGGCGTGATTTGGCGGTTGGGTAACGGCGGATGCGCTTCGCTTATCCGCCCTA
>NZ_DGMV01000022.1:17495-20825 GCF_002388575.1 Marinimicrobium sp. UBA4509 | reverse complement strand
CGAAGCGCGCATCCGCCGTTCCCAAACTCAGTTTTCCAACGAATCATCCCATCCGATAAAGAACGGTTCTTCTTCCTGATCACTGAAATGCTCGTGGAAGCCCTGCACCTCGGAGGCGACCTTGCCGGTGCGGCGATGGAAATTCGCCAGGTGGTACAGCGCCTCGCCCTCGTGGACCAGCGGCAGGTGGGTCATGCCGATCACGATGGCCTCGGCGGGTGCCAGCACCGGGGATTCATTCAGCCCCAACGGGTCCGCAATCATCCCCAGCACATCGCCCTTCTTGACCCGCGCCCCCAACTGCACCCGCGAGCGCATCACACCACTGGTGGGGGCGCGCAGCCAGCGGCTGTCTGAGGCGACCACGGCCTGGGGGATTTTGGCCGGGCGTTTGCGCTGGGGCAGCATTTTCAGCTCGCGCATGACATTGATGATACCCCGGGCACCGGCACGGATGCTCAGCTCATCGAAGCGCAGAGCCTCCCCGGCTTCATACAACAACAGGGGAATGCCCATATCAGAGGCCGCCTCGCGCATTGAGCCGTCCCGCAGCTTGGCATCGAGCACTACCGGCACACCGAACTGCATGGCCAGATTGCGCGTCTCGTCCGAGCTCAGGTCGGCGCGAATTTGGGGCAGGTTACTGCGATGGCGGGCGCCGGTGTGCAGGTCGATACCGTGGGTGCAGTTTTTCAGGATATCGCCCACGAAAGTATTCGCCACCCGCCCCGCCAGGGAGCCCCGCTCACTGCCCGGAAAACTGCGATTCAGGTCCCGGCCGTCGGGCAGGTAGCGGGACTGGTTCAGAAAGCCGTGCACGTTGACCACGGGAATCGCGATCAGGGTACCGCGCAACTGGTTGAGCTGTTTGTAGTTGAGAAGCCGACGGATGATGTCCACACCATTGAGTTCATCGCCGTGAATGGCGGCGCTGACAAACAGGCAGGGACCGGGCCGGCGACCGTTGATGACGTGTACTGTCATCTCCACATCCGAGTGGGTGTACATGGCGGCCAGGGGGATATCCACCGACGTACGCTCCCCCGGGGCCACCTTGACGCCACCAATGTCCAGGGTGCGGTTTTTTTCCCGGGCGCGTCGGCCCGGGTCGGTTTTGGCGGCGGGTGAGGAGTTGGCCATAGACGTTACCCTTTACCGCCCCGGGTGCGGGTTTTGTTGGGCTTGGCGTTTTCCTCGACAAACTTGATGATCGCACCGGCCACATCTTTGTGCGTGGCCCCTTCTATACCTTCCAGACCCGGCGAAGAGTTCACCTCCATCAGCAGCGGGCCCCGGCTCGAGCGCAGCAGGTCAACACCGGCGATGGACAGCCCCATGGTCTGGGCGGCTTTGACCGCCGTCTGGCGCTCGGAGGGCGTCAGCTTGACCAGTTGAGCGCTACCGCCTCGGTGCAGGTTGGAGCGGAACTCCCCTTCCATGGCGGTGCGCTGCATGGCCGCCACCACCTTGGTGCCGATCACCAGGGCGCGGATATCGCTGCCCCCGGCTTCCTTGATGAACTCCTGCACCAGAAACTCGGCGCGCAGTTCGCGGAAGGCCTCAATCACACTCTCCGCCGCCTTGGCGGTTTCCGCCAGCACCACGCCGCGCCCCTGGGTGCCTTCACACAGCTTGACCACCAGCGGCGCGCCGCCCACCAGCTTGATCAGGTCTTTGGTGTTGTGCACGTGGTAGGCGAAGCTGGTGCGCGGCATGCCCAGCCCTTTGCGGGAAAACAGCTGCATGGCCCGCAGCTTGTCCCGGGAGCGCCCCAGCGCGACCGACTCGGTCAGGCAGTAGACGCCCATCATTTCAAACTGACGGATCACCGCCAGGCCGTAGTGGGTCACCGAAGCGCCAATACGGGGGATGACCGCGTCGAACCCGTCGAGCTTCTCGCCCATATACCAGATACTCGGGTTGGACGGAGTGATATCCATGTAACACTTGAGGATATCCAGTACCCGCACCTCGTGGCCGCGTTCCTCGGCGGCTTCAATCAGACGTCGGGTGGAGTACAGTCGACGGTTGCGCGACAGAATGGCAATTTTCATAGATGGTCCAATGGCTCAAATCAGGAAAGGTTCAGTTCACCGGGGGGCTGGAACTTCGAGCCCCCCAGCAGAAAGGATTGGTCGCTATCGACCAGAAAGCGCGGCTTTAGCGCGCCGCGCCCGAGCAGCATTCGAAACAGCATATTCTCCCGGTCGGTCAGGGTCACCTCGGCCTCAAACGCCTGATCCCCCAGCACCATGGTGGTGGCGATGACGTAGCGCATTTCGGCGTGACCGCCGGAGTCCGTGACCCGGCGCTGGTCAATCACCGGTGCCTCGCACTCGATCTGCACCTCGGTATCCTTCTGACGGGGGTGCAGCCCGAAACGCACCCAGGGGCGACCATCCAGCTCAAAGGGCTCCACAAAGTAAGCGTGCAGCGCACTGGTGCGCGCTCCGGTGTCGATTTTTGCCTTGATTTCGGCCTGGCCCAGGGCGGGCATCCGCACCCATTCGCGCCAGCCGATCACGGTCTTGTCCTGGATATCCACTGATTTCCTCACTGCTCACTCAGGATCAGAAAAATTAGGGATGACGGCAAATTTTTTTTGCTTTGCCATCGGCACTCCCCGTGGTAAATAGCGCCACATGGCCTGGTGGTTAGCGGCATGAACCAACTGGCTCATGACACAACCCGCTTGTGCATTGTCATTTCTTACGCTGGAGATGTCCATGGCTGTGAACATTGATCATTCCGATGACGATACCGACTACATCAACGATATGCCCACCGAGGCCGAGAACGACGAGGAGCCGGTGAAGCTGACAGGCCGCGAGGCCAACCAACATATTCTGGATATGCGCCGGAAGATCGAAGACCGGTTGGAACGGCGTCGGCTGAAGGAAGAGCTCGGCTGTGACGATCTCTGGGAACTCGATTTCTAAGAGGATTGAGAGGGCGATAGTGCATCGCCCTCGACCAACACATCCAGCACTCGCTGCACACTGGGGCTGAACTCCTGCTCCGGTCGAAACGCCGCATACAGGGGCCGGGTAAACTCGGGCGCCCCCCTTACCGGATACACCCCCTCGCCTGCCAACTCTTCCGGTAAGTAAGCGCTTGCCCTTCGCTCGCGAAAAGTCGCCAGCGCCACACTGGCCTGGTTGGTATGCAGGCTCGCCGTCACCTCGCCAAAGCGCTTGGCCTGAAACAGGGCAAAGGCCGCGCCCCAGTCCACCGAAACATACCCGTCGGCCAGTGCAGCCTTCACATCCAGATCCGGCTGACTGCTGAACAGAGCCAGGCGCACCTGACCAATACGGCGGGACTTCAGGG
>NZ_DGMV01000022.1:13344-17397 GCF_002388575.1 Marinimicrobium sp. UBA4509 | reverse complement strand
AACTTCAGGGCGCCATCTCCCGGTAGGTCGTACAACAATGCAAGATCCAACTGCTCGGCCGACAACCGGTCGAGCAGCTCGTCGGGCGACCAGGCTTCGGCGCGCAAGGTCATATCGGGCAGTTCCCGCTGCAGGCAGGCGGGCAGGCCCGCGAGCAGGAACTGCCAGAGCCCCGGCGTGGCACCGAGGCGAAGGTGGCGGTCGGGTTCGGCCTCCCGGGCCAGCTCGCGTCGAGTGTCCGCCCAGGCCTCCAGCAGGTGATGGGCGTGCGGCAGCAGCCGCTCCCCTTCGGCGGTCATCTGGATATTGCCCCGGGTACGGAAAAACAGCGTGACCCCCAGGGTCTGCTCCAGCTGACGAATACGGGCACTGACCGCCGCGGGCGTAATAAACAGTTTATCCGCAGCACGCCCGAAGTGTCGGGTCTGGGTCACTTCCAGAAAGGTTCTGAGCAATTCAATATCCACGGTCGCCCCAAGTCAGTGGTGTAGGGGAAATCTATCGGGGCGTTCTCACAAGTGCAAGGGAAACCCGACCTTCAGACACAAAAAAACCCGGCCAGGCCGGGTTTTTTTGACATCACCATCGTTTCTGTTTTTTTAAAAACGAACGGCACCGCCGATGGTGAAGACATTGCCAGCCGCGTCGGAGTCGGTGAACGACAGGCGACCGCTGATTTCGTTGGTGAAGAACTTTTCAGTACGCAGGGTAAACTGATCATCACCCAAAAAGTCCGTATAACCAGCACCGACACTGAAGGTGCGATCGAAATAGAAATCGGCACCCAGAGACAGGATATCATCATCGAAATCAGTATCCTGATAGGTCCCTTCCAGGTTGACGAAGTTACCGCCACCCAGGCTGGTCACGTACTTGGCACTGATGTTGGCATCGTAGCCATCTTCAGAGAACTCTGTAGTAACCAACAGACCGTCGACCGGTGTCAGGCCCAGAGTGGCATAAGCGGTGGTTTCATCACCGGCCGCATTATCTACGCGGGTCACACGACCACCCACGTAAAACATAGTGTCGGGAACGTAAAGCTCACCACCGATGGTTAGCACATCAAAGTCGTCGTCTGCCGCAGCATACACATTGGAAGAGCGCTCAAGGAAAGCGGCTTCCGCCAGCGGGTGATTGCGAGTCTGTACCGGAGAGAAATGGAACTCGCCATACATGCCAAAAACGCCGTCGCCGTTCTCGACATCAGTGTAATTAGCGCCGACTTCGGCCTGATAGCTGTTTGCCATCGCCAAGCCGGACGTCAGGGAAAAAGCGGTTGCCAGTGCCAGAGATTTGATTTTCATGAGTGCTCCTTTTGTGTACATCAATTGTCCAATCAGAAACGCATCGGGTGATGCGCGGGACGCATTCTAATTGGCGGCGCTCAGTTTGTCACACTCCCTGTGCAATTTTGGTGCACAGTTCACAAATTCTTTAACAGCGAGCAATCACAACGAAAAGTTTTCTGATCTTCCAAACGAATCGCGGTCAGCGAACCGCCCCAGACACAACCGGTATCCAGTGCGAACACATTGGGTGCGTCGGCCTTGCCTTCCAGGGCTGCCCAGTGACCGAACAGAATCCGTTCGTTGCGACACTTGTGTTTCGGGTGTGCAAACCAGGGAGCGAATCCGGGCGGATGAGAACCCGCCTCCCCCTTGTTATTCAAGTCCAGATCACCGTCGGCCGTGCAAAAACGCATGCGGGTGAAATAGTTGGTGATCATCCGCAGCCGATCCATACCATACAGCTTATGCTTCCATTGACTCGGTTCGTTGCCGTACATATGGGCCAGAAAGTCATCCAACTGACTACTCTGCAGAACCGCTTCAACTTCACGCGCGTGGGCCTTGGCCCGCTCAAGATGCCACTGTGGAGGAATGCCGGCATGAGTCATAACGAAATTCAATGTCGGATCGTGATGCAGCAACGGCATCTGACGCAGCCACTCGATCCATTCCGGATGCTCGTCGTGGCCGAGAATATCTTCGAGGGTATCTTTATTGTTCGGGGCGCGATGTCCTCGCGCCACCGCAATCAGGTGCAGATCGTGATTGCCCAGCACCACCGTCAGGCGGTCGCGCATCTGGTACAGAAAGCGCAGGGTTTCCTGCGAGCTCGGACCGCGGTTGATCAGATCGCCGGCAATCCACAACCGGTCTTCGGCGGGATCGAAGTTGACCTGATCCAACAACTGTCTCAACGGACCCAGACAGCCCTGAATGTCCCCGATGGCATAGGTACTCATGAACGCTCCGGTCAGTGAATCGCGTGGGGCGGTACCAGTGCGAAGGCAGGGATGGGCACATCAAACAGTTGGCCATCCTCGGTCTTCATCTGGTAGCTGCCCTCCATGATACCGGTCTCGGTATCCAGAATCACACCGCTGGTGTAAGTAAAGCGTTTGCCGGGCGGCAGGTGTGGCTGTTCACCGACCACCCCGATGCCACGCACTTCCTGTTTCTTTTCGTCGGCATCGCGTATGACCCAGTGCCGACCGATCAGTTGCGCAGGCACATCACCCTGATTGTCGATGGTGATGGTATAGGCGTACACGAAGCGGTGTTCAGCGGGTTGGGACTGCTGTTCAATGTAGGCGGGTTTTACGGATACCCGAATGTTGTGCGTCATAGGACCAGGCCACTCCAGAGTGCGGGCTCGCCAGGGCGACGCCCTTGAAGGCGGAAACTGCGTCTTACTGTGGGGGCTAAGACGCCGAATTCAAGGTGTCGATGGCGTTGGCCAGGCGAACGTAGTCTTCCAGTGACAGGGCTTCCGGACGCAAACTGGCATCCACCGGCAGCTGGTCCAACTGCTCAGGCTCCACCAGATTCTTCAGCGCGTTACGCAGGGTTTTGCGCCGCTGCTGAAAGGCGACATTGACCAGTTGGGAGAGGGTCTTCCGGTTGGTGGCGGTAAACGGGCGCCGGGCGTGGGGAGTCAGCCGAACGACGGCGGAGTCCACTTTCGGCGCCGGGTCGAAAGCACCGGGCGGTACTTCAAACAACGGTTCGACCTGGCAGTCGTACTGCACCATGATGCCCAGTCGGCCATAGGCTTTTTCACCCGGGCCGGCAGCCATTCGCTTGACCACCTCTTTCTGCAACATGAAGTGCATGTCTTTCACTTGCCCAGCGTAGCTGAGCAGATGGAAAATCAACGGCGTGGAAATATTGTACGGCAGATTGCCGACAATTCTCAGCGACTGCTCGTCATTCATCAAGGTAGTGAAATCAAACTTCAGCGCGTCGGCCTGGAACAGCTCAAAATCCGGGTGCTTTTCAAACTGTACTTTCAGCCAGGGCACCAGGTCCCGGTCCAACTCAATGACCCGTAAATGTTCGGCCTTGTCCGCCAGGCGCGCGGTCAGCGCGCCTTTACCGGGGCCAATTTCCACCAGCAGCTCGCCGGGTTGAGGGTTGATGGCCCCAACGATGCGATCGATGACGTTGCCATCCACCAGAAAATTCTGACCGAACCGTTTGCGGGCGCGGTGGGGGGCCTCGCCGTTGCCCATGCGTTGCTTGCCCGGCCGACTCATGAGCGACCTCCGAAGCGGGCCGCCGCCATGGTGCGCGCGTAATCCAGCGCGGTCTGCAGACTCCCGGAATCGATTCGGCCCGTGCCCGCGAGATCAAGCGCCGTGCCGTGGTCCACGGAGGTACGAATGATGGGCAGCCCCAGAGTGACGTTCACCGCCTGACCAAAGCCTTTGTACTTCAATACCGGCAGCCCCTGATCGTGATACATGGCCATTACCGCATCGGCCTGCTCCAGGTGCTTGGGCGTAAACAGGGTATCGGCGGGTAGCGGGCCGATCAGTGTCTGACCTTTGGCCCGCTGCTTCTCCAGTACGGGTTCGATCAGATCGATTTCTTCCCGCCCGAGGTGTCCGCCCTCGCCGGCATGGGGATTCAGGCCACACACCAGAATGCGCGGCTCGGCGATACCGAAATCCCGCTGCAGATCGCCATGCAGGATATCCAGCACTTCCGTAAGCAGCGTTTCGTTCAGGGCATCGGCAACATCGCGCAGGGGCAGGTGTGTGGT
>NZ_DGMV01000022.1:9050-13251 GCF_002388575.1 Marinimicrobium sp. UBA4509 | reverse complement strand
CAGGTGTGTGGTCGCCAGCGCCACTCGCAGCCCTTCGGTGGCGAGCATCATCACCACCCGGGGAGTACCGGTTTTGTCCGCCAGGTATTCGGTGTGACCACTGAACGGAATACCCGCTTCATTGATCACCCCTTTGTGCACCGGGCCGGTAATCAGTCCCTGAAACGTCTCCGCCTGACAGCCGGCGATGGCAAAGTCCAGGGTCTGCAACACATAGGCGCTGTTGGCCGGGTTCAGTACGCCAGGCTCACAAGGCGCGCGCAGGGGCACAGGAGCGACGGTCAGCTCCCCTGGTCTCTGGGGTTGCGCCACATCGGCGGGATTGAATTCACGGACAGTCAGAGGCAGTCCCAGTTGCCGGGCCCGGTCCTGCAACAGTGCCGGGTCCGCGATCACCACAATTTCATCGGCGCGTTCGGTCTGGGCCAACTGGACCGCCAGATCCGGCCCGATCCCGGCCGGTTCGCCCGGCGTCAGCGCCAGGCGTAAAGGGTTACGAGCCTCGGTCACAACTTCTCTTCCACGTAAATCTCTTCCCGAATTTCCGCCAGCCAGGTCTGCAGCTCTTCGTCGAAGCGACGCTCGCGCAGCATGTTTGCGGCCTGATTGCGGATCATCTGTTCACTCATGTCCTGCTCGCGGCGATCTTCGACCGTCAGGATGTGCCAGCCAAACTGGCTCTTGAAAGGTTCACTGACCTCACCCACATCGGTCTCGTTCATGGTCTGATCAAAGGCGGGAACCATCTGGCCGGGCATGGTCCAGCCCAGATCGCCGCCCTGGAGCATGGAGCCGATATCCTCGGAGTGCTCCCGGGCCAGGTCGGCAAAGCTCTCACCGTTGAGCACCCGCTCGCGCAACTCGGTGAGTTTCTGCTCGGCAGCGGCATCGTCGACAATTTCCGAGGTCTTGATCAGAATGTGTCGGGCCTTGGTCTGCTCCACCATGCTGTTGCCGGTGTTGCTGCGGGTCTCATGCACTTTCAGAATATGGAAGCCGGCACCACTGCGCACCGGCTCGGACACATCGCCCTCTTCCAGTCCCGCGACCACATCGGCAAACAGCTCCGGTAGTTGCTCCAGTTTGCGCCAGCCAATTTCACCGCCCTGCAGGGCGTTGGCGTCGTTGGAGTGGGTGATGGCCATCTGTTCAAAGTCGGCGCCGTCCACCAGTTCCTGACGGATGCGCTCCGCCTCTTCCTGCACCTCAGAGGCCTCTTCGTCACTGGCACTGCTGGGCACCGAGAGCAGGATATGACCCAGGCGGTAATTCGGGGAGGTGGCAAACTTGCCATCGGTGGAGGCCAGGAAGCTTTCAATATCCTGCTGGTTGACGTCGATCCGACTGTTCACCACCGCCTGCTGGATCTGGTTGACCCACATCTCCCGGCGAATCTGGTCCCGGAAGCCCTCCAGCGTCTGCCCCTGGCTTTCCAGGTCGGCGCGCAGCTGCGCTTCGGTCAGGTTGTTGGTCTGCATGATGCGCGCGATGGTCTGATCCAGTTGCTGATCGGACACTTCAATGCCGAACCGGCGCCCCATTTCCATCTGCAGACGCTCGAGAATCAACTGGTCCAGAATCTGGTCCCGCAATACGCTGTCCGGGGGCAGATTCTGATTGCTGTCCGATTGCTGAATACGCGCCTTGATGGACGCCAGCCGCTCTTCCAGCTCGCTTTCGAGCACCACGTCTTCTCCGACGATGGCCACTACGCGGTCGAGCATTTCGGTTTCTGCCAGCGCCAGCGGGCTGGCCAGCAACAACGCCAGAACAGCGGGAATCAGACGTTGGGTAATCCGGTTTGCTTGCATAACAGTCAGTTATCTCTAATGGTTAGCGGATCGAACCGTCCCGGACGCCGTAGCCCGGAATGGCTTTCTCTAGCAGATCATTGACCTTGCGGTTGATGCTGCCCAGACCCTTGAATTGAAAATCAAAAATGATGCTCTGATCGTAATCGTCAGCGTCTACCCGCTCCAGAAAGTTCGGCGTGTAGTCGAAGTCCAGCCAGCGCCGGGCCAGCAGCCGGACCCGGTAACAGCAGTCGTTGTATTCGAGTCCGACGAAGGTATCGAGTTCCTTTTCATAGGTAAAGTCATAATTGGCGCGCCCGACCAGGCTCCACTGCGCCGCCACAGGCAGGTGGAAGGCAAAATCCACCTGATCCAGGGCCCGCTCCTGCACCGCGGTCGGGTCTTCCAGGCCCGGAGAGGGCGGCCGGTGAGTGTAGCGGTAGCCCAGGTGCATGATCCGGTCGGCCTGGTCCATATAGCGGATACTGGCATTGGCGCTGCCCAGTTGGCTTTCAAACTCGTTGTAGGCCACATTGGCGTTGATGTTGAGCCGATCGCCCACCCGGGCGGTGAACTGACCGGCCAGCTCGGAACGCTCGTAGGTCTCCTCGGGGCGCTCCGCGTCCGGATTCTCCTCGGGGTCATACTCAAGGTCTGGGGTGTTCAGACCGACCCGGCGATCGGAGAAATAGAAAATCTGCCCCACGCTGAGGCTCATCTGCTCCACCCCGGTCAGGGGGTCGATAAACCGGCTGGTCAGCCCCACGGAAAGCTGATTGGCGTCTTCGATCCGGTCCCCGCCGGCAAAACGGGAGGTGCGATACAGCTGGTTGTACTGGAAAGTCAGCGGCTTGGCATCAAACAGCACCGGACGATTGTTCCGGCTCACGCCGAACAGGTCGCTGTGATCTTCAAAGTCACTGTAAAAATAGAACAGCCGGGGCTCGAGCGTCTGCAGGAACCCCTTGCCGAACAGCTGGCCATCCCGCTCGAAGTACAGCCCCATATCGAGTGTGCCCTGGGGTACCACCAGACTGGGGTCGGGCTCAGCCCCTTCCGCCAATCGATCTTCGTCCAGTTGATAGCTCAGACTTTTGACAATCGCGCTCGGCTTGAAAAAGCCCCACACCCAGTCCTTGTCCCAGGTCAAACTGTAATCGGTGCGGAACCGCTCACCCACCAGCAGGTTATCGATGAACTCCGGGTTATCATTCTCGAAGGTGCTGTTCACGTCAAAGTAGGTGTACTCATTGTCCAGCCCCAGAACCCAGTTGCCCCACTGGTAGCGACCGTCGGCATTGATCCGGGGCAGTTCCCGGTGCGGCCATTTGGCGGTGCTCAGCGCGCGCAGCTCCTCGCCCTTGATGCCCAGCAACCAGTGATCCCCCTGGTAGGCGGCCCGGGCCCGCTTGGCCACCTGGGCGGTCCGGTTTACATCCAGACCGCTGCTGTTCAGGTCGCGCAGGTAATCGTTGTCGCTGATTGCGGTGTAGTCGATTTCCGTACTCCAGCGCTGCCCCGCACCGCCCTGCTGCAGTATCTGATACTGCCAGCGCGACTCGCCGAAGTAGGGGTTGAGGTCATCGCCCTCTTCATCGCTCACATCCCGCTGCGCCCCGCTGTAGGGGTTCTCGTCTTCGTCCAGAAAACCGCCGCTCACCCGGGTTTCAAAGTGCCGGGACAGATGTCGGGTTTCCAGCCCCCAGAGCGTTCCGCGCTTGGACATGTACTCCGGCGTAATGGTCGCATCCAGGTTCGGGGCAATATTCCAGTAAAACGGAATCGAGGCCTCGAACCCGTTGCGTCGGCTCTCCCCCAGTGAAGGGAACAGAAACCCGGTCTGACGGTGATCGTCGATCGGAAAGCGCAGGTAGGGGGCGTAGAATACCGGCACATTGAACACTTCCATGCGGGCGTGCTTGGCCGTGCCATAGTGGCGTTCGGGATAAATGTTGATCGCCTGCCCTTTCAGGCTCCAGGCATCGCTGCCCGGCTCACAGGTGGTCAGGGCGCTGTCTTCCAGACCGATAAAATGATCGCCCAGTTTGGTCAGCCGATCGGCTTTCCCCCGCACCCGACTTTCGTAGAGCACAAAGCGGGCGTCGTCGAGCTCGGCATCACCGCTGTCGAGGTTCATCTGGGCCGACTCGCTACGCAGCAGAACACCCGGCTCCCGGATCTGGATATCCCCGGACACCTGGGCATCGCGGGTGGTCTGGTCCACTTCCGCCCGATCCGCCCGCAGGCTGCGGGTTCCCTGGCTTACCCTGACATCACCCTCCAGGGTGTGGTGGGTCTGCCCGCGGGATTCGGAGCGATCCGCGCTCAGTCGGGTGGCCGCCTCATCCGGCGGCACCTGGGCGTCCGCATCGTCGCGCGCAGGCGCCATATAGGCCCCACAGCAGCCG
>NZ_DGMV01000022.1:0-8953 GCF_002388575.1 Marinimicrobium sp. UBA4509 | reverse complement strand
TATAGGCCCCACAGCAGCCGGTGGGCAGGGTCGCTTTCTGGGCCTCGGTCAACGCCTCGGCGGGCACCCAGTCAAGATCGCTGGCCTCTGCGTCACGCTCTTCGGTCTCCCGGGCTCCGTCAGCACCCGCCTGGGCAAGCACCTGAGGACTGGCCGCCAGCACCAGACAGCAAAGCCAGCGACGGCCCACCTCGGACCCTGCTGAGCGAAAAAGCGAATAGACTGAATCCATGTAGCTAACGATCTCGGTGTTGGGACTATCTGGATATTGACCTGGCCTTGATATCGACCTGGCTCGTTGCCTGGGTACCTCAGGCTGATGTGGGCCAGTGACAGGAACCGTGCGAAACGCCGGGAATTCTACTTGAATAAGCCCGGTCATGGAATGAAAGCCCGGGATTCAACCCTTTTTCCGGCTACCGGCTTTGACTTCTTGCGGTCAAACCGGGTTAGAATTCCAGTACGCAGTATCCACAATAACGAGGACGCCCCATGACCGACCCGCTCGCGGCTCGACAGGACCAACTGGAACACTGGGCCAGAGCCCAATTGGCCGAGCTGCACGCCCACAGCTCACCGGAGTTGCTGCAGTTCACGCCCCTGAACGGTGATGCGGGCTTTCGCCGCTACTACCGCCTGAACACCGAGCCCTCGCTGCTGGCCGTCGACGCCCCGCCTCCGCAGGAGAACGCTGGCCGCTTTGCCGAGCTGTCCCAGCACTTGCTCAACCACCACATCGCGGTTCCCAAGGTCGCCTCGGTAGACCCCGAAAACGGCTTTTTGTTGCTGGAAGATTTTGGCGACCGGTTGCTGCACCGCGCACTGCGCCAGCAGCCAGAGTCCGCCACCGCCCTGTACGGCGAGGCGCTGATGCAACTGCTCGCGTTGCAGCAGACTCCCGGCAGTGAACATTTCCCGCCCTACGACCAGGCCTTCCTGCGCCGGGAGCTCAACCTGTTTATCGAGTGGTTCCTCGAGGGCATGCTGGGGCTGGATCTTTCCTCCGAAGAGCGTTCACTGCTGGAAGAGGTTTTTGACCGCCTGGAACAGAGCGCCCTGGAGCAACCCCAGGTGGCCGTGCACCGGGACTACCACTCCCGAAATCTGCTGATCCGGCCCGACGGCTGTATGAGCATCGTGGACTTTCAGGATGCGGTCTGGGGCCCGATCACCTATGACCTGGTGTCCCTGCTGCGCGACTGTTACATCCGCTGGCCCGCCGACCAGATCCGCCAGTGGGCCCTGGGCTACGGCAATATGGCCTGCGGCATCGGGTTGCTGGAGGACGTCACCGAGAGCCAGTTCCTGCAGTGGTTCGACTGGATGGGGCTGCAGCGACACCTGAAAGTGCTGGGCATTTTCTCCCGCCTCGCCCTGCGCGACGACAAGCCCCAGTATCTGAAACACCTGCCCCTGGTCATTCGCTATGTGCTCGAAGTGGCCAGCCACTACCCCGAGCTGGCCGATTTTCGCTATTGGTTTGAACACAAGGTGCTGCCCAAGGCCCAGAGCCAGTCGTGGTACGAGGACTATCGGCTGGCGGGCGAGACCACCCCGTGAAAGCCATGATCCTCGCTGCCGGGCTGGGCAAGCGCATGCGCCCGCTCACCGACCACACCCCCAAGCCCCTGCTGGCGGTGGGCGGCAAGCCACTGCTGCAGTACCACCTGGAGGCACTGGCACAAGCCGGCGTACGCGAGGTCATCATCAACACAGCCTACCTGGCCGAAAAAATCGAGCAGTTTGCCGGAGACGGCAACCGTTTTGGCCTGGCGATACACTATTCTCGCGAACCCGAGCCCCTGGAAACCGGCGGCGCCATCTACCGGGCCCTGCCTCTGCTGGGCGAGGCGCCCTTCCTGCTGATCAATGGCGATGTCTGGACCGACTTTCCGCTACCGACACTGACCGAGCCCATCCTGCCCGACTCCGCTCTGGGCCGGCTGCTGCTGGTCCCAAACCCGACATTTCACCCCCGAGGCGACTTCAGCCTGTCCGCCTCGCGGGTTGGCCTGGCGACAGACGCCGAGCGCTATACCTTTGCCGGGGTCAGCCTTCTGCGCCCGGCGCTGGTGGCCCGCTACCCCGAGCGCCGGTCGGTGTTTCCGCTATTGGAAGCCCTGCGCCCCGCCATCGAGGCCGGACAACTGGAAGGTCGGGTGCACCACGGCCAATGGAGTGATGTGGGTACGCCCGAGCGCCTCTCCCAATTGGAGCAACAGCTGCAATCCACCACGGGGTAATCACTATGCTATGTATCGCACACCGGGGTGGGCCCGGGCCGGAAAACAGCCTGGAGGCCATCCGTCGCAGCCTGGCCATGGGCGCACCGGCGATTGAAATTGATGTGTGGCAGTTACACGACGAGCTGTGGGTGACCCACGACCGCCGTCTGGGGCGTGAGATTGCCGGCTATGAGGTCCTGTCCGATCTGTCGCGGGATCACCTCGAAGCCCTGCGCCTGAGCAATGGTGAGCACCTGCCCCGGCTCAGCCAGGTACTGGAGTTGGTTGGTGAGCGCGCCCTGCTAAATATCGAACTGAAAGGCCCGGACTGCGTGGACGCCCTGGTGCGCATTCTCACTGCCCACCGCCAGAATACCGGTCAGAGCCACGATTCCTGGATCGTCTCGAGCTTCGATCACTGCCAGTTGGCTCAGTTACAGCAACGCCTGCCCGAGGTCCGGCGCGGGCTGCTACTCTACGGCGTACCGCTGGATCTTGCGCAGAGCGCGGATCGGATCGATGCGTACAGCGTGCACCTCAGTCAGGACTTCATGCCCGAAGCGCTGATTGAGGATATTCGACAGCGCGGCAGGAAAGTGTGGATCTACACCGCCAATCACCCCAAAGACTGGCGCCGCCTGATGGAAGCTGGGGTGGACGGCATCTTTACCGACCACCCCGATGGACTGATGCGTTATCTGGCCGAGAATTGACCGGCCGGCGCGTTCAGAACTTCCACCCCACACGCACGCCGCCCATACGCGGCTTACCCCAGACACCGTAACCCCAATCGGAACCCAGAGTGTTCTGATAGGTGAAGTACTCTTCATCGGTCAGGTTGGTCACAAAAGCCGCCAACGTCCAGGTGCCCTCGGGGGACATCCAGCTCAGCTTGGCGTTGACCAGTCCGTAGGCCGACTGTTTCGAGTAGGGATCATTTTCAATCTGCAGGAAATGATCGTCCTGCCAACTGTAATCCACCTGATAAGTCAGCTCCCCGCGATCTCCCAGACCCTGGTAGTAACGGGCCACCAGGTTATAGGTCAGATTGGGGGCCGAGGGGAGTTCGTTGCCATCGAAGGTGTACTCATCCCCGGCCACGATGAAGATCTGATCGGAATCAAATTCGGTATCGAGCCAACCCAGCCCGGCAATCACTTCGAAGTTGTCGGTAACCTGCGCATTCACCTCGACCTCGGCACCGGTGCCGGTCACATCGCCCGCATTGGTGATCACACTGCCATCGGCCACCGTCAAGAACACCTGCGCCTGATAGCCTTCCACCTCATAGGTAAACACTGAGGCATTGAGCCGCACGCGGCCACCGGCCATGGTGTTTTTATAACCCAGTTCCAGATTGGTGATATCTTCCGCTTCCACCGGCCGGGTCGCTTCCAGGGAGGCGTTGTAGCTGCCGGAAAAGCCGCCGCTCTTGAAGCCGGTGGACACGCTGCCGTAAATCAGGGTATCCGGGTTGGGGCGCCAATCCAGACCCAGCTTGCCGGTTACCGAGTCCTCTTCCAGGCTGTCCCGAACATCGATCTCCTCATAGAAACTCGGGCCCGCATCCTGACGGAACTGACGCTTTTCTTCGGTATAGCGCACCCCGGCGATACCGGTGAGCTGGGAGGTAAAGTCGTATTCATACTGACCGAATATCGCCCAGGACTGGCTGTCGAGCGACACATCCTCGCGATGAAAAAATTCATACCAGTCATCCGTTCGGGCGCTTTCGGTGGTGGGCGCCTCGGTCAGCAGATCGCGGTGATCATCGTAGTAATACAGCCCGGTCACCCATTTGGACCGGGCGCTTCGGCCATTCACACGGAACTCCTGAGTAAGCTGCTCGGCGTCCACCGAGTACTGCTCATCAAAAAACACCACCGGCGTGCCATCGCCGTCGTCCTGCATGAACTTGTCCAGGGCTTCCAGTGCACTGACCGAAGTGAAAGTCACACCCTCGGTGACCGGCAACTCCACGGTCAATGATGAGCCAAAGGTTTTGATGTCCGTGGTCAGGCCACCCGGCGAACTCGAAGCCACCTGGCCGGGATCGAAAATGCCGCCGGCCGCTTCGCGCCCGGTCATGTCAAAAGTGGCGCTGGTGCACAGCCCCGACTGAATCCGAGCGATGCTACAGGTCGCCGCCGACTCATCCGCCGATTCCAGATAGCCCATGTGGGCAAAGCCCACGGATTGCTGGTCGGCCTGACTGCCATGAACGTTCAGCAACCACTGACCATCGTCATCGTAGTCGCGCAGCAATTGCAGGCGGTAACCGAAACTGTTGGTGTCGTTCAGCTTCTGACCATCCACCGCGTTGACCTGCCAGCCGTCATTGTGAGTGCGTTTGATGGCGGCACGTCCCATCAAACCATCCGCCAGCTGTCCCGACATCATGCCTTCGGCAATCACTTCAGCGTAGCGTCCGTAACTGACGCTGGCCGAGGACTCAAAGGTTTCCGTGGGCCGTTTGGACACGTAGTGAACCAGGCCACCGGTGGTATTGCGCCCGTAAAGGGTGCCCTGGGGGCCACGCAAGACCTCCACCCGTTCAAGATCAAACAGCTGAATCGCCGAACCGGCGGGATTGCCCCGATAGACGTCATCCACATAGAGTGCGACCGGCGACTCCCAGGAATCGGAAAAATTCACCAGACTGATACCGCGCAGACTGATCGACGGGCTGGACGCTTCGCCAAAGATGGCGAAGAAATTCATATTGGGTACTTGCTGGGTGATATCCAGGCCTTCTTCAAAGCCCATCTTTTCGATGGCCGCCCCGGAAAAAGCGGTGACGGCGACGGAGACATCCTGCATCGACTGCTCGCGTTTCTGGGCGGTCACCAGCACCTCTTCAATCACCGACTGAGAGGTGGCGGCAGAGACTGATGAACCGGCACAAGTCAACAGCCCGGCCGTCAGCGCCAAAGCGAAGCGGCGAGCGCGAAACGGCGAAGCGCCGTGGGTGAGACTGGAGGTAATGAATTGGGTGGGTAACGTTCGCTGCATGCGCGTTCTCCTTTTATCCTTGCAGCACAAACCGGCAAACTCCTCGCCGAGCACTTCACATCGATGGCGTACCTCGAACTTGCCCCAAATGCCGTCGCCGACCGAAGGCCACGGCTGACCTAACCTTAGCATCCGCACTGCCCGGGTTCCACGCAGCGCGTCGGGTTGGCACATATGGGCGCATTGAGAGGGAATCAGGTGCCGCCAATACAAAAAAAGGGCGCCTCAATGAGGCACCCTTTTCTCAGGTTTCAGGCCGGAAACGTGAGCTTATTCGATCGGAATGCTGAAGCCGACTACGAATTTGGCTTCGTCGTTCTCGGTTCCATCCACATCGTCAGCTACCAGACCAAGCGTGAAGCTCAGGTTTTCGTTGTAAGCGTAACCAATATCGAAGTGGGCATAGTCATACTCGTGCACACCGTAAGTGAACGAGAAATCACCAACTGCAGCACCCACTGTAGTGTACCAGTAGTCTTCACCATCAGGATTGGCGCTGTTTTCAATGTTATCGTAATAGGTCAGTGAGAATGCTCCGTAGCCCAAGCCGATAACGGCTTCAACCAGATCTCCAGGTCCTGTCGGACTGGCTACCGGCTCTGATGGGTAAGAGTAACTCCACAGACTGATGTCATAAGTGAACCCACCGACCTCAGAACCGTAACCTGCGTACAGATCGTATTCGGTACCGTTGGCGGCGTCACCAGAGGAAGCCCACATACCGGCATAGAAACCGTTGCTGCTTACGTTGATATCGCCCCAGACCGCCGGATCACCGTTGCCCAGATCATAACCACGCCAGTAGTACATGTTGGCAGCACCCACCGAGGCGGACACTTCGGCGTGAGCCACAGGAGCCAGAGCGGCAGAAGCTATTGCAGACGCGGCGACGGCACCAGCCAGGATTTTTTGCTTCATGTTCATGAGTTCTTCCTCTAACGTTGGCGATCTTCGAGTTTTGTGCCCCAGGCTCTCGGCGAACCGAGGGGCTTACCCGATTGTTGTACAGGTACCGGTGCTTTAGCGAAGACCGAGCCAACTTTAAATTTCCTTTTTATATCAATACGTTACAAAAATAAGCCAGCCAGCGCCGAGCGTTATTACTTTTTATGCGCACCATTTTGGCGCAGCCTGTCGCCCTATGGCGCACCATGAAGTTACAGACGCCCTGCCGATGAGCTTTGGCGCCGATTGCCCCACAATCGCTCGATCCCCAGGTCCAGATAACCCAGCAGTGCCACCAACACCAGCGCGGCCCCGGCCACCAGTGAAACGGATATCCGCTCGCCGGCAAACAAAGTGCCCAGCAACAGGGCCAACACAGGTGTCATCAGTGTAATCAACGAAACCGCGCTGGGCGTCATTCGCTGCAAAACGAAATAAAACAAGGTAAACCCCAGAAGTGAGCCCAGCGTCGAGAGGTAAAGCAGCCCAATCAGGCTTCGCTCCGATAACGTCACCGACCATTGTCCGTCGAACAACCACCAGCAGAGAAAGAGCCCCGGCACCGCAAATATCAAGGCCCCGGCGGTCTGCTCGAGGGGACCCGCTCCCTGATCCAGGCGCTTGAGGCTGACACTGCTCAGACTGAACAACCCGCAAGAGAGTAAAATCCCGCCGATGCCGAACGCCGAACGGGCATCAATCTGAAGCTGATCCCAGAAAATAATGCACAAGCCTGCTACGGCCACCAGCAGGGCGATCACTCGGCGGCGGTTAAACGGATTTTCGCGCAAGATGACGCAGCTCAACGCGCCGGTCACAAAAGGGGAGAGCGCAAAAATCACGGCGATCAGCCCCGAGGGAATAAACTGCGCCGACCAGTAGATCACCAGCATATTGGGAAATATGCCAAATGACGCGGCCAGGTAGGCCTTCCACACCCCAGGCTGGGCAAACAACCGACGACGCAGCAACGCCAACAACACCACCGCCAGCGCAGCGGCCAGCCCCATTCGCATCAGCACCGCGGCAAGAAACGACACGCTGTCATTGCTCCACTGGATCGCCAGCGGCGTGGTCGACCAAATCAATACCACCAGGCCATAGGCCAGATACACCTGCACGAGTCACACTCCTTTTGTTGAGGCAGCAATTCCATGCGGCCCCAAAACAAAAAAAGCCGCAGTGGTTGCTGCGGCTTTTTGAAAACGGAACAGGCTGTCTTGTCAGGGTTGCCTCGTTTTCCACCGCGCCATAGGGTGCATACGCACCGCCCAACGCAGGGCGCGCGCCACCAGAATCACCACCGGCATACGGAAAACGTTCATTGAATCACAGACCTCGGATAAAACAGGCAAACCTGCGGGAAACACATAACGAACCGATACATTAAGCGATGCTCACGCAAAGCACAACGAGCAAAGCCGATTTTTTTGTGAGAACATGATGCACCGTATTATTTTGTCGTTTATCTCCTTTTTGCAGTGAAATCTCTATGGATATTTATCTGGTGGGCGGCGCAGTGCGCGACAAGCGGCTCGGTTACCCCTACTCGGAAAAAGACTGGGTCGTGGTGGGCGCGCGCCCGGAGGACCTGCAGGCTCAGGGCTTTACGCCCGTGGGCAAGGATTTCCCGGTGTTTCTCCATCCGCAGACGGGAGAGGAGTACGCCCTGGCGCGCACCGAGCGAAAAACCGCACCCGGCTATACCGGTTTTCAGTTTCACACCGCCCCCGATGTCACTCTGGAGCAGGACCTGGCCCGGCGGGACCTGACCATCAATGCCATGGCGGAGAACGAGCGCGGCGAATTGGTGGACCCCTACGGCGGCGCCCGGGATCTGGAGGCACGTCTGCTCCGGCATGTCTCTCCGGCGTTCAGCGAAGATCCGGTCCGCATTTTACGCGTTGCCCGATTTGCGGCGCGCTATCACCATCTGGGTTTTACCGTTGCGGAGGACACCCTGGCGCTGATGCGCGACATGGTCGCCAGTGGCGAGGTGGATCACCTGGTGCCCGAGCGGGTCTGGAAAGAAATGGAACGGGCTCTGGGGGAGCGGGACCCGCAGGTCTTTATTCAGTGCCTGCGCGACTGCGGCGCGCTCGCCCGGGTACTGCCGGAAGTGGATGCCCTGTTCGGTGTCCCCCAGCGTCCGGAGCATCATCCGGAGGTGGATACCGGCGTGCACTGCCTGATGGTGCTGGAGCAGGCGGCAAAACTGACCGGAGACACACGGGTCCGTTTTGCCGCTCTGATTCACGATCTCGGCAAGGGCGTGACGCCGAAGGAAGAGTGGCCCCGACACATCGGTCACGAGCAACGCAGCCTGCCTCTTGTGGATGCCCTGTGCGAACGTATCACCGCACCCAAGGATTACCGCCGCCTGGCCCGATTGGCGGCGGAGTATCACACCCACGGTCATCGGGCGCTGGAATTGAAACCGGCCACGATACTGAAGCTGCTCAGGGCGGCGGATGCCTTTCGTAAACCGGAACAGTTCGAGCAATTCCTGCTCTGCTGTGAGGCCGACGCCCGGGGGCGTACCGGTTTTGAAGATCGGGATTACGCCCAGGCCGATTATCTGCGCGGTGCCCTGAAAGCCTGCCAGGCGATCGACAACCGTGAGATTGCGGCCCAGGGCCACACCGGGAAAGCCTTTGGTGAGGCGCTGGATCGGGAGCGGTTGGCGCGGCTTTCGGAGTTCAAGGCGAGCCGCGCGTCCTGACTGGGGGGGTGTCGGATGGTGTTGTCGGATTACGCGCGTTGCGCTAATC
>NZ_DGMV01000004.1:3515-23091 GCF_002388575.1 Marinimicrobium sp. UBA4509 | reverse complement strand
GGCACCAGCATCGGCGGCGCCCGACCCAAGGTGCTGTTCCGGCGCGGCAAGTCCTGGCTGGTCGCCAAATTCAGCTCAAGCCGGGACACCCTCAACATGATCGCCACGGAACACGGCGCCATGCGGCTCGCCGCCAAAGCCGGCCTGAACGTGGCGGACACCCGGGTCCTGGAAGTCTCCGGCAAAGACGTGCTGCTGGTCCGCCGCTTCGACCGTGACACCCACGCGACCGGCCACCCAACCCGCCGCCACATGCTCAGCGCCATGACCCTGCTGGATCTGGACGAATACGCCGTCCGCACCGGCGAAGCCAGCTACCTGGAGTTGGCCGACGTCCTGCGCCAATACGCCAGGGACTTCGAAGGGGATGGCCGGGAGCTCTTCCGGCGCATGGTCTTCAACATCCTGATCGGCAACACCGACGACCACGCCCGCAACCACGCCTGCTTCTGGGACGGCACCGCCCTCGACCTCACCCCCGGCTACGACATTTGCCCCCTGCCCCGGCTGGGCCACTCCGCGGACCTGGCCATGGTCGTCGGCCACCAGGGCCGCGCGGCCACGCTCAACAACGCCCTCAGCCAGGCGGAGCGGTTTGGTCTGAGTGAACACGAAGCCGCCGAGTGCGTCGACGCCATGAAGCAGATCGTCGAAGCCCACTGGAAAGAGCTTTTTTCAGCGGCGGGGATGGAGGCCGGGGATATCGAGTACCTGGCGAAGGCGACGATTCTTTCGCCTTCGATTTTTGATTAGGTGTTAACGGCCAAAGGAGCGCCTGATTGCATACTGGGTTGCCGTCCAATTGTACCCTGGACCCCCAAAATACTCCGTCGCTTTACGGCAGGTCCTTCTTCTCCGCCAGCTTCTTGGAGTAGGGGTTCTTCGTTGACTTGGAAAAATCGTAGTCGTCACGCATGGCAGCTTACGCAGCATCCAGCGGCTTAATCCGCGACACTTCCTCTTGCACCGACCGTGACGCGGCCCATAAATCCACGGCGCGCTGCGCGTTAAGCCAGAACTCCGGAGAATTGCCGAACAACCGCCCAAGCCGCAACGCCATCTCCGGGCTGACCGCGCGGCGCTCGCGCAACAGCTCATTCACCGACTGCCGGGACACGCCCAAACGCTCAGCAAGCTGCGCCACCGTCAGCCCATAGTCCGGAATGAAGTCCTCTCTCAGCATTTCGCCGGGATGCGTTGGCTTACGCTGGATGCCGGCGGTATTGGAAATCGTCATGTTAACCACCTCTCTTCAATGGTAATCGCAGACCTCAACGTCATACGCATCGCCATCCTCAAAACGAAAGCAGATACGCCACTGATCGTTAATCGAAATGGCGTGCTGACCTTGTCGGTTACCGGAAAGCGCATGCAGTTTGTTACCCGGGGGCACCCTCAGGTCATCCAGACACGTCGCCAAATCCACATACTCAAGCTTACGCGCTGCCCTTGAGGCCACATCGGGAGGAAACTTCTTTGCCTTGCCTTTGGCATAGAGCTCCTGGGAACGCTTGTCCGTAAACGTCTTGATCATGCCCACAACCGTATTCTGTCACGTGACACTTGTCAAACGGATATCAGCCACCCGCCCGCACCAGACTCTCCCGCGAAATCTCCCCAACCGCCCGCGCCCCAGTCAACGTCATCGCCACCTTCATCTCACTGGCGATCAGGTCCAGCACATGGGCCACACCCTGCTCGCCGGCAGCGGCTAGGGCGTACACGAAGGGACGACCGAGCAGCACGCCGTCGGCGCCCAGGGCGAGCAGGCGCACCACGTCCAGGCCGGAGCGGACGCCGGAATCCGCCAGGATCGTCAGGTCGCCCTGCACGGCGTCGGCGATGGCCGGCAGGGCCCGGGCCGAGGACAGCACGCCATCGAGCTGGCGCCCGCCGTGGTTGGAGACCACGATGCCGTCCGCGCCGAAGCGCACCGCCTCGCGGGCGTCCTCCGGGTCGAGAATACCCTTGAGCACCATCGAGCCTTTCCAATACTCCCGAATCCATTCCAGATCCCGCCAGCCGATGGACGGATCGAAGTTCTCGCCCAGCCAGCCGATGTAATCCTCCAGGTGGATGCGATGGCCCAGATAGGCCGACACATTGCCCAGATCGTGCGGCCGCCCGCGCACGCCCACGTCCAACGCCCAGCGCGGGTGCGTCACCGCCTGCAGCATCCGCCGCCAGGCCGCGAAGCGCCCGGACATCCCCGAATGCCGGTCCCGATAGCGCGCCCCCGGCACCGGCATATCCACCGTGAACACCAGGGTCCGCACACCCGCCGCCCAGGCCCGCTCCAGCGCGTTCTTCATAAAGCCCCGGTCGCGCAACACATACAGCTGAAACCACATCGGCCGCGTCATCGCCGGCTGCACCTCCTCGATGGGACACACCGACACCGACGACAACGTAAACGGCACGCCGCGCGACGCCGCCGCCCGTGCCGCCTGCACCTCGCCCCGCCGCGCGTACATCCCGGTGAGCCCCACCGGCGCCAGCGCCACCGGCAGGCTCACCGCCTCCCCGAACAACCGCGCCGACAGATCCACCTCCCCCGCCTCCTTCAACACCCGCTGTCGCAACGCCAGATCGCGCAGATCCGCCACATTGCGCGCCAGGGTGTGCTCGTTGTACGCGCCCCCATCGATGTAGTGGAACAGGAACGGCGGCAGGCGGCGCTTGGCGGCGAGGCGGTAATCGTGGGTGGAGGAGATGATCATGGTTGTCTCCTGGTGTGGTGGCGAACCGGGGAGCGTGGAGAGGAAGTCTTTGGGTCCCGGACGAACTAAAGGCCGGCCTCATTGAACAATTGGGCAGCGGAAACATTCAATGCTCTGGCGATACGCAGGATGTTCGCCAAAGAGACATTGCGCTCGCCCCGTTCGACCGCGCCGATATAGGTGCGATGAATACCGACCTCGGTCGCAAAGGCTTCCTGAGAAATACCTGCGGCCCGTCTCCGCGCCCGGATCACGGAACCCAGCTTTTTCTGTGCGTCATCAATGCGAGTGGTCATATTTCAAATTGTTCTTATAGATGACTATAAATCTACACACTATAAGTAGCATATCTGGCCGCCATACCCTATGATGACTTTACGTATCATTGAAGCTCATGGAGGGAATCATGAAAAAGCGCAAGCCGAACATTGAGATCGGGCACTATCGTGGGAGCCGGTACTGGGGCGTTTGGGTTGATTCTGAGCTGCTTGCGGTGGTGTGTTATCGGAAGGGTGCGGAGGCGATCAAATCGGCGCTACTAAATCGCCAGTGATTGAAAAAAGAGACTGAGCGGACGTTCATCAAAGAGCTATGTTGCTTTGTAACGCAAGCGGCAGGCATGGAACCTTAAAAGCGCCCCTGATGCTCATGACCATATCTCCGGCTGCAATTTGGATGGCCGAGAGAAATCGGCGGAATTGATGGCCATTCAGTAAAAGAAATCTTAAGCGACCGAACGCCAAGGGCATGCTTGAATGTGAAATAAAAGGAAGATGCGATAAAAATAAATCACGACATCTACGACTTTCAAGATTTTTCCGCAATATGTTTCAACCTATTCAGTTCAGCAGTAGATACTTGCGAAAGAACACCTTTCGCCTCAAGTATCTGTATCACTCTAACCTCAATACGAGAGCTTAACTCGCCGTCATCATCGGCTATGTCAGATTCTAAGCTCTCTCTCATTTTATCAAACAAAGGTTGAAACATAGCTTCCGACACTACTTCAATTTCTTTTGCTTGATATTCTTTCTTTAACTCTTCGTAATTTTCTTCTGGAACAATCATCGCAGAATACAGAAGAAGTTGCGGCGGGATAAAAATTGTTTGGACTGAGTTTTTCAATGTAACGCCACCTTCGTCTATATCGGTTATTTTGTAAAGATTGCTACCTACACCACTTCCCGCACCTGTATAAACGATATACGCATTCCTACCCGCGACCGCCTCTAGTTTCTTTTTTAATTTTTTATACTCGCTCTTATTTTGTAAAAAATCCTTAAGATAAAATGTTATAGCTACACTCACAACAGTGGCAAAAATGAAAAACAACATCTTAGCATAATCGAATTCCAATTTTATCTCCTGAATATTTTAACTTAACATCGGGCTAACGCGCTAATTCTACGTTACGAATCAGGGACAGACCGGCCAACGTTCGGCGACTGGTTATTTACAGATTGCAAATCTGGTACTTTTTCAGAACTAAATCTGAGTCTACATGCGGGCATTCCTCAGACGCCCCTTAATAAAAATTGTCACTCAAAGAGTGATGTTTTTCTCTTGCGCAGCTCATCACAGATACGAAACTTGGTCTTTCCCGAAAAGTCCACGACCAATCATTTCTTTTCCAGCCGCACCTGCATCACTAGAAAATAAAAGAATTCTTAAGTTGATTTCCGCTCTTGAGAAACATACATAAGCTAGCTTTTCCGTAAGTTCTCGTTGTCGCTCAGTCGGCTCTCCTGCCACGCCCGGCGTCAGCACCTTGGAGAAACTGTAAGCGTTCCACGACGCTTCAACGTCGTCAATCACAACCAGCACATCTTCATACTCCTCGCCTTTGACACCGTGCTGAGTGCTAAATGCAGAGCTCTCATCCAAAAAATCGATATACATCTCTAATTGTTCAGCCCCAATTTTAAAAAGTTCGTCGGCTAGCCAATCCCCCTTTTCACGCTGATGCTCATCGCTTGTCTCATCAAAATCTTCTCGAGGGTCACGATCCAGCTGGTAGACAAGCCGCTCTGACAACGGATAAAGGGCATTATCACGACAATACGCTAAAATCTCCCGCAAGGTACTAGACCCCCACATATCTTCCAAAGCCTTGGAGTGCAATGAAGCTCGGTCAAGCATGTCTCTCAGGGATTTATCTCGATTGCTTCCGTCATCCGCATATGCGGGACTTATTTTGCGAAGCGTTTCAATGGTCTTTTTTACGTTTCCGGATCTAGAGGCATGCACAAGAGGGAAAATACCATCAACGAATGGCTTAAGTAGATAGTGAGTCCCATCTTCATAATCCGACTGAGAGCGCGAAGATGAGTATGAGCCGGTAAAAAGTTCATGAAGTTTTATAAATCCTAATCTACGGGCTATCATTCTACGAGCGAGGAATAGATTCTTGACAGCCGGGTTATCTTTCCATTCCCAAAGATCAACGGCCTCTGAAAATTTGGCCGTAACATCATTCAACTGATTGGCAGAGTAGGTATTTCTTGGGCCATCCGGATTCGGTGCCTGAACCACGGTTATCAGAACACTTCCTTCGATTTCGGCATTTCGTCCACCTGGCACCTGTTGTAGATCTCCTCTAAAACCGTTGAGAAAATCGATCACAGAAGTTGAGCAACGAAAATTCTCCTCTTTCGATATCACTGATGCGCCCTCTGGTCCTGAAAAATGCCCAGCACGCCCGTCATAGATTTGCTGCATCGGATCACCGAAATATCCAATAATAGGCAGCCCTTCTCCTAAACAGATAGAATTCAAAGCATCCATCACTTGGGGAAATGTATCCTGAGCTTCATCAACGAAAATATAGGGATACTTAAAACCGAGTCCTTTTTGTAAAATAGGCTCATTTGATATTAGGTAAGACGCAACATCAATCACGTCATCATGATTCAAAACGCATTTTGAGTAGTCACTTATCGTAGCCTCTTCATACCTAACTAACGGCTCTTCTTTCAGTGCATCCAACTCAAGAGACAGCCGCTCCAGTTTCGCCCTGGCCTTTTGCGCTCTTTGGGAGGATCCGCCATTGTCGTCTCTTCGCGCCTTTTCAATTTGCCTTGGTATAATTACAGCACAAAGCGCCTCTCGTATCGCATTCTGAAATCGAACGACCTCTGCCCAGAGAAACCGATGAAGTGTTGACACCAAAAACAACTCATCATAACCAAGTCGAGACGAGATCACCTCAACAGCCCGATTCGTATAGGTAATACATACGATGCGTTGTCCATTTTTTTTGAGTTCTCTGCCGTGCAGATCCTTTATTCGCTTAAGCGCCTCCACAAGAGATGTGGTTTTCCCGGAGCCCGCGCCGGCAATAACCGAAAACGATATTTCACCATCTATACAAGCAGCAATCTCATTGTCTGCTTTTGTCGGCTTTAGTTTAGCATTCATTGTTCCGCCTCCTGTTTCTGCGAGAGGCGGCCACTAAGCCATTGTAAGCCTTCCGCTATATAGCATGGTACTTTCCAATAGCCTGTCGCATCATTTACGATGCCACTTCCGTCTTGGTGAGATTCGGCCGAAGGCTCAAAACTTAAAACATCCATCGCAAATTCAGTTTTTTTAAACGTAGAGCTCTTAATCCTCGACCATATAGCTTGGTGCAGCTCTTTCGGCTCTTTGGGAAGCTCTATACCAATACTAAATGCTCCCTCTTTGAAAAGATCAATATTTTCGTAGACAAACGCCTCTTCAAGGGTCCTTCCATGGAACAAATGCGGCTGACCTTCGATTTCTACTGAAACCGGCTTCTGATAGGCGACAAAACGCATTCCTTCTGCCTGAATACAATTATTATATGGCTCGTTAGCGAGCTTCCCTACTCGATTTTCTTTGAAAAAGTAACGGATAGTTGCATTCGCCGTGACAGCATTTACTTCCGTAGCTATGCAGTTTTTCCGATTGTTACTTGGATCAACAGAATCGATATCCGTGATAACCAGATACGGGATCTCTAAAAATTCCAATAAACCCGCAAAACGCATTGCATACGCTCCACCCACCTCTAGGACAGTCAAGTATTTTCTGTTGAGATCCTCAGCCACACCGTCGATCATCCGTGGCAATAGCAACTTTTCTACAGCCCCTTCTACGAGAATCGCAGCATCAGAAAAAAACAGATCGCAATGGGTAAGCCGTAGATATTTCTGCAGGAATAGCAAAGCTTCCTCAGACGACAAAATATGGCCATCTACATCTACAGGGTCCGGCTGAAATTGCCTAAGGCTGTGCACCGTTGTGCACTCAAAATCTCTGCATTCAGACCCCTCGCCAACTAGCTGACGGCGGAAATATCGGATTTTTGCAAAATCGACGGTATCAAGAATATGTGAAGAATGCGTTGTGATCGCTAGCTGAGGTTTGTCTTCATCTTTTAGTGCCTCAGCAGTCAGAACATCCCACATTTGACGAATGAATGTTTGCTGAACCTGGGCATGTAGATGCACTTCCGGCTCCTCAATGAAGATAATCTGACACATCGGCCGATTCTCTTCGGTGGACAGCCATTGCCTGTAGAAATGGTCAATCTGGATCGCCATAAAAACAAGATTCTTGAATCCGAGCCCGTTGTAGCCTTCGGGTAGTTCATGCTTAGTGTTGGGGTCAACATAAAATAGCTCGGTATTTCCGCGCAGCGCGGCTTCTGAACTAAGCTTTGAAACAACTCTCATCGCTCGGTCGTTGCCGGAAGGAAGCCCTAGACCTCCTATCATGTTCATCAACGGCTCAAAGTGCTGATCATAATGGCTCGTTAAATTTTCATTGTTCTCTTCAATAACAGCTACAGCTTGCTCGGCAAGCTCAGCTTGCTCGAGATTACGCCTGTAATAGGTTGCAAAAGCTTCCGATAATCTGTTGCTTCTTGTGGCGTTCTCATCATCAATGTTCCTCTGAGCGTCAACAAAGTCGACGCGAAGTAGCGAATTTAAGATTTTCCTCCCGTTCTTAGGGTCTATAGGCGTCGCCACAACCTCATCCTGACCTTTTTCAAGTGAAAAAATGTGGAGGCCAAAGTATTTTTTTAGGTTACCGTTCAATTCAAGAAAATGGCTTAAAGGCTGCTTTCGTTCACCATCTTCCTTTATGGGAAAAGTGTTATCGTACTCTGCCCAGAGCTCAGAAACGTCTTCTACCGCCAATGCGCAGCGCATACCAATTTCTGAAAAATCTTCCGAAAGGCTTGTTGCAAGATCGAACACGCGCCCGAAAGAAATTGATTTCGGGTCGACTTGGAACCAGATATCGAGTTCTATGGATGGCAGATCAATGCATTGAGCAGGGTCAAATTTATCAATATTTAAAATGCAACTCATCGAAAAATCATGAATTTTGAAATCACGGTTTCCCAAAAAACTTCGGACAGCAGCCGTTGCAGAGGTCTTTCCGCTGTTATTTGGACCAACAAATAAAGTTTCTCTTCCTTCGAAATCAATTTCCACATCCTTCAGGCGGCGAAAATTTCTTATCGATATATTGCTTAATTGCACGCTCAGCTCCTTTTTTTGTACATATCACCACCATCCCCGGAGGCGCTTTAGAATTTGTATATATAGATTATTTCCCCCGACACAAAATAAAACCAGAAAAGCTGGCGACTGACAAATTCTCCGAACAGCCGCCCTCCTAACATCCAACTCAATACCCCGCCACCCCCCCCCGAATAGCGGCCGCCAACGCCCAACCATCGACAGCCTTTTAAGTAAGCACTCACCAATCAGCTCAGTAAGATCAACGCATACCATATCCATCCAAGTTGCGATAATGTCGCTTACACCTCCTCCTCCAGCACCACTTGCCTAGCATCCTCAGGCGGGTCCAAGCGCCTGCAGCATCTCCGCTGCAATACCGTCGGCATGCCCCACCTCGCCGCCTTCCACGAGCAGGTTCATGGCGCCCAGCGTGGCGGAGGGGACCATGCTCATGGCCATTTCTTCGTGGGCGTAGTGGAAGCCGCCTTGGCGGCGGCCGGCTTGGAGGTCGGCGCGGAGGTAGGTGGCGAGGGCGGAGCGCATGCGTTGTCGCTGCGGGCTTTGTTCATGAAGGTGCGCACGGCGATACTGAGGCGTTCGGCGCCGCTGTCGACGGCTTCGCTGACGGTGAGGATCTGTTCGGAGAGCTGGACGGTCAGCTCCAGGCCGACGGCTTCGAGCACTGCTTCGCGGGAGCGGAAGTAGTTGTAGACAGTGCCGTTGGAGACGCCGGCTTCTTCGGCGAGGGTGTTGAGGGCCAGGCCGCCGACGCCGGCGCGGGCGTGGATGCGCAGGGCGGCGTCCAGCCGTTGTTGTCGGCTGTATGGCCCACAGAGACGCCCACGCGTGGGACCGAGAGCCACTCGGAGCGGCACCGGGGAAACACCTACTCGCTTAATCCAGAAGCATCTCCGGTGCATCCATGTACTCATGCAGCACACGAACCACTAGCACCTTCGCTTCCAGCACTCGATAGAACACCGCGTGATGTTCAGCCTGCGATCAGCGATACCCGGGAAGAACATGGGCGTAGTCGGTCCCGAGCAAGGGGTGCTGAATCAGCGGTCTCATGCCCGCCTCCAGCTGATCAAGGTCGTCATCGGCCTGATCCGCGCCCCACTCTCCGCAGGTATACACCCAGATGTCGATGAGGCCGGATGCCGCCTTTGGCGTAAGGCTCAGCGTGCGCACTACTCCGCCGCCTTCATCCGCTTACGGCCAGCCGCCTTGATCGCCGTCATATCGACTGGCTTGGGCTCGCCGCTTGCTTCACCCTCAACCAGGGCCTGCCTGAGCGTGGTAAGCCGTTCCTGGGCCTGCTGGTCCTGCCGGATGAGATGGCGGATATACTCACTGTCGTTGCCGAACTGGCCGCTTTCGATCCGGCTCTTTACCCAGCCGTTCTGTTGTTCGGTGAGGGTGATGGTTTTCCAGTGCATGCTCATAGCGGGTGCTCCTGAGCACCAAACAGTATGACAAGGTCATACCAAGCCTTTTGCGCCGGATCAATTCCGTCTTCCGACCGGCGGCGGCAGGCAGGGTGCTTGTTCAGGCACCCTCAAAAGCCTTTGAGTTCGTCATCATCGGTGGTGGCCTGACCGTCTTCCGCCGGTGCCCCGGATGGCGTCGCCTTTGTTTTCTTGCCGCCGGGTGACCGCACCCGTTGCGGCAACTGCTGCCGCGTCAATTCCAGGCCCAGGGTGTCCTGGTCCAGCGCCATGATCCTGACCATGTCCTCAAGGCGGCCGAGCACGTGCAGGGCGCGCAGGAAGGTGTGCAGGGCCGTGCCGGGATTGCCGTCTTCCATGCGCCGGACCGTGCTCACCGATGTGTCCATCCGTTGGGCCAGGTCCTCCTGCGTCCAGCGGCGCGTACGACGGGCCACCGACAGGTCATGGCCGAGCTGGCGCAGGGCGCGTGCCACGGGCGGCGGTATTGCGGTCAAGTTGTTGGAGCCTTTGGGGGCTGAGGACTTCATGACTAAGCCTTCATGTAAGAGCGCCAAATACTATTAAGAAATCATATTTGAGCACTTTAGCGATGAAAAGCCACACCCCTCGGCGAACAACCGAGACATCCTCGGTCGTTGCCGCCTCACCGTTATGTGTGCAAAGCCTTCGCGAATATGCCAGGCTGGGCGCCCCACGTCCGGCGGCGATCCGGGTGGCGAGAGCTTGGCGAGTCTTGTATGCGCAACCTTAATTGCGCATAGACTTGATGGCTGCGCATAGGCGTGAAAGCCTTCGGAATATTCCATCTGGCAGGCTGTTGGGTCAGCCAGCCGCCAAGTATCATCGACACCCGCATTTCGCGCGCGGAGGCGCCATGACCACCTCATCCATCGGCCGCAACGCGCCCTGCCCTTGCGGCAGCGGCAAAAAATTCAAACGCTGCTGCCTGGGCCGGGAGGATTCCACGACCCCCAGCCCCGGCGCGCCGAGCCCGGCCCAGGTATTGCGCGAGGCGCTCCAAGGGCAAGCGTTCCATTCACTGGAAGAAGCCCAGGCTTTCGCCGACGAATACATCCAGCAACAAAACCAGCACCCGCTGGATGATTTCGACGGCCTGTCCCCGGATCAAATGGCCGGGCTCTTGAACGAGCCGTTCAACTCGCCGCGTCTGGTTGTCTTTCCAGAAGTCCTCGACTCACCGCCGAGCGCGCCGATCACGCGGCTTTTCAGTCTGTTGGTGGAGGCCATCGGCGAGCAGGGCCTGAAACCCACCGCCAAGGGCAACCTGCCACGCCATTTCTGCCGCGAGGCCGCCCTGGCCTACTGGGGCGAGCAAAAATACCAGGAGGAGACTCGTTTTGGCGGCATCAATCGGGAGGTGGACTTTTTCGATCTGCATGTCACCCGGGTCGTGGCGGAGCTGGCGGGGCTGATCCGCACTTACAAAGGTAAGTTTATCCTCAGCCGCGACTGCCGCCGCCTGCTGGCCGAAAGCGGCCTGGCGGCGGTGTATCCCAGGCTGTTCAGGGCCTATGCGGAGCAGTTCAATTGGGCCTACCAGGATGGCTATGTGGACCTGCCCTTTATCCAGCGGGCGTTTTTATTCACCCTGTATTTGCTCTGGCGCCACGGCGATACCTCACGCCCGCAAACCTTTTATGAAGACGCTTTTTTGCGGGCCTTTCCCATGGCGCTGAACGACGTGCCGCCAAACTCGTTCTCTACCGCCGAGGAAACCTTACGCCGCTGTTATACCTGGCGCACGCTGGTGAATTTCGCGGGCTTTTTCGGGCTGGCCGAAGTGGAGAAAGTCTCCGAGGATATTCTGTGCCGCGAGTATCGGGTCAAAGCTTTGCCTCTGCTGGGCGACGCCTTGCGGTTTCAGGTTTCGGGGTAGCTCTTCAAGGGGAAAAGTCATGGAGAGAAAGCCACGGCGAGGGGGCGAAAGCCGAGATGCCCCCGAGCGCCCTGCTCGTTCAACCAGACAATTCTCCATTAAAAAGTAGTGGAATAATCATCGAGTTAAACGGCGCTCCGCGCATTGGCGACACAGGCCACCAGATTCAAGACCGACAGGATCAGGTATTTCGAACCCTCGTTGGTCATAGATAGTGCCCCGTTGTCTTGTAGCAGCCCCACGACGTATGCGAGTAGCCACGGCTCTTTTTGGAAACCGACGTACTGGCTGACTGATTCTTCCACCAGAGGCAGCTTCAGCCCCTCCGAGAATCTCACCGAGGCCGCGAGCCGCTGAAGTTCACGCTCTTGCTCCGCCTCCGTTATCGTCTCGATCCCAGACGCTTTCAGCGCAAGATGCATCACCATGAGCGCTTCCAGAGCCATCTCCACATGCCGCGGCGGGATATCCATCTTTGTTAAGACCAATACCGAAGCCAGGAGATTCGGCTGTTCCACGAATATCTCATCACAAATCGATTCCCGGGCACCGGGATCCGTATCCGCAATCTGCTTGATCGCGGACACCAAGCTTGCTTGGGTAATTCTGCTCATCATCTGCTTCCGGGCTGACAGCGGATCACCCCCCCCCCGCAGCGCTTCCACCTTCGGCGTGACCCTCGGCTTGAGGACGACTTGGCCGCCTTGATCGCCGCTATGCGGCCGGTTCTATGCTTTTTTCTTAGCGAGGTACCTGACATCCGGCAGGCCCTTGAAGTCATTATCCTGAGTCCAGAGTACGGCGGAATGCTTTTGAGACGTGGCGAAGATGATGCTATCCGCCAACGGCAACTTATGAAGGACGCCAAACTTGGCGGCATCCATTGCCAGCTCTGAATCCAGAGGGATCACCTTGCCCTGCTTCATGTGGGCGGTAACGATTAACGCCGCCTCTTCGCCACGCTGGCGGAGCACGTTTTTAAACACTTCCGTGATCGTGATGCTCGGCACCAACAGCTCCGGGAGCGCTTCGATGGGCTCAGCAAACGCCGTTGCATTCTTGTCGCTGGCGAAATACGACAACCAGGCGGACGAATCAACGACGTTCATAGCCGGTCTTCTTCCCGGTCGACAGTGGTATCAATGCCCTTAAGAAACCCTCTCATTTCCTTCATGGGCTTGAGCGGGATCAATTCAATGCGCCCCTGATAAGACATGACCTGGACTTTCTGTCCGGACACGATGCCCATGGATTCGCGAATTTCCTTGGGGATGACGATCTGGTACTTGGGGGAAACGGTGACGGCGGTCATGACAGGACCCATCGATAAAGGTTTGGTATTACGATACCCCCATCGATAAGCGCAATCAAGATGAAAGCGGCAGGCCGCGCTGCGAGCCTGGGCCGTGGGTATCGGCAAACCGGAGCTGCCTGTCTGGTTTCTGGCCGAGGAGGGGCGACGTCTATTCGGTACTCACCTCACCCTCATTGGCCACACTGATGTCATCCGCAATCAGGTTCATGACCAGCCGGGCCATCAGATCCTTGGCCTTCGGGTCGCTTTCGGCGATCAGCAGCGTCAGGGCAGTCAAGCCCTGCTCGTTCAAGGTCAGGCGCATGCCTTCCTGGCGCAGGTAGAGCAGGAACAGGAAGGCGCCGGAGCGCTTGTTGCCGTCCGAGAAGGGATGGTTCTTGATCACGAAATACAACAGGTGCGCGGCGCGTTCCTCGCGGGTGCCGTAGAGGGGCTCGCCGAACATGCTTTGTTCCAGGTTGCCGAGGATAGAGGCCAGGCCATCATCCCGGTCCCGGGCGAAAAGATCGCTCGCTTCTTTCCTATCGCGCAGTTCGCCGGCCAGGGCATCCAGGGCACGGCGCGCTTCATCCACGCCCAGCACACCGCGGGCCGGGCGGGCCCCGGGCGGCACGCCCAGTGCGCCTTCGTCATAGTCCTGGAGCAAGCGCCAGGTGCGCGCATAGCCGAGGATCAGACCGACCACCTCCTGACCGATGTCGGAAACCAGCTCTTGTCGGGTCAGGGTCTGGCCGAGCAGTTCCACGGCCTGCTCCAGCTCGGCGAGGCCATGCCGGGCCAGACGGTGCTCGTTGAGGCTGTAGCCCTGGGTCAGATGTTCGCGGAGGACGCGGGTGGCCCATTGGCGGAAGCGCACGCCCCGCTGGGATTTGACGCGGTAGCCCACGGAAATGATGACATCGAGGTTGTAGTGATCAATCGCGCGCCGAACCTGCCGGTTGCCCTCCTGGCGAACTATCCGGAATTTCCGGATAGTTGCCTCACGGCCCAACTCATCCTCTTCGTACACATTGCCAACGTGCTCGCTGATGGTGCGCAGGTCCCTCCCGAACAGTTCCGCCATCTGCTTTTGAGAGAGCCAGACGGTCTCGCCTTCCAGGCGCACTTCCACCGGCCCGGTGTCCTCCTCGAAAATGACGATGTCACTCACACAACCTCCTTATCGTAATCCTCCGCACTGGCCATATTGACAGTACATTACACGAAGGTACACTTACCTAAGGAGCCTAGAAACTCCAACAGGCGGGCAAAGCCGCACCCCGGAAGCATTGCGGCTTTTTTGTGCCCGAAATCCGGGACGTAATGGCCGGGAGGTCCGGCGAATACAACACCTGTTTGCAGGAAATAGTCGGAGCAGTACCTGTTGCTGTTTCTAGCCTCCCGACCGCCCTATTTACGCAACCTAGAAATTGCACAACAGGAGCAAGACCATGAAACATCGCAAACTGAAAGTCCGCAAAGGCCACCGGGACTACACCCTGAAGAGCATGCCTTGTAGCGGCAATCCGATTACTCCTTTTCTTCTTCTCAAAGGGACCTGGCTGGAACAGGCAGGGTTCACCATTGATACGCCGGTGTCAGTAACCGTGGAGGATGGGCGGCTTTCGATTGTTCGGGATTGATGTCGGTGAGGGGCCCCGGCCGTGGGCCGGGGCTTTACATGACTGCTGGGAAGGCAAAAAGCAAAGACTGCCCTTACTAGTCTGCTACGGCGCGGGAACTACAGCATCGTCTGAACCGCATTGTTAGGCGAAGCCTGATCTCAGGCCACCTGATTTCCCGCCATTAGCTCGGCTTGGCGAATAACTAATTGAGTAGCCGCCTCCTGCGCGTCCGGTGGGTAACCATACTTGGCCAGTAGTCGTCGCACGGTCCGACGCATGTCTGCACGCACGGTGTCGCGTTGTGTCCAGTCCAGCGTAGCCTTGGCCTTGATACGGTCTGCCAGTTCATGGGCGATCTGACGCAGGGTTTCATCTGCAATCACGTCGCGTGCAGACTCATTGCTGGCAAGAGCGTCATAAAACGCTAGCTCATCTTCCGATAGACCGGTCTCCTCTCCTCGATGCACTGCATCACGAATAGTGCGAGCCAGACCGATGAGCTCTTCAATCACCTGAGCCGTAGTAATCGCTCGATTGGTGTATCGCGTAAGCACGGCCTCCAATGATTCCCGAAAGCCCTGAGACTGTATGATGTTGACTCGCTCACGACTTTTTATCTGATCATTGAGCAACTTCCGCAGCGTTTCCAGCGCCAGGTTCTTCTGCGGCATGCCAGCCAACTGGCCGAGAAATTCTTCCGAGAGAATGCCCACATTCTGCCCACCAAGACCAGCCGCCTGGAACAGGTCGATCACGCCATCTGAGGCGATGGCACCTGAGAGGACCTGCCGTACTGCAGCGCGGTTGTCCGCAGCCGGGGGCGGACCATCATCAGCGAGACGTTTGCGGATGGCGGCGCGCACGCTCTGGAAGAAGGCCAGGTCATCGCGGATGGCTTCGGTTTCCGGGCGCGGTACGGCCAGCGAGAAAGCCTTGGAGAGCCCGGCCACCATGGTCATGAAGCGTTGCTTGCCATCGTCCTGTTCAAAAATATAGTCCGCGCCGGCGGTCACGGCACGAATCTGGGCCCGCTCATCGCCGCCGGCAAAGCCGCTGTAATCCAGGCCGTTGAAAAAATCCCGCAGCGCCTCGAACTGGCGCTGCATTAAGGGCACCGCCTCGTTCTGGATATCTTCCACTGGGCTCCCTTCGCCGCCAGCCTGAGTGTAGGTCTGCACGGCGTCGCGCAATTGGTCGGCGATGCCCAGAAAATCCACAACCACGCCGCCCGGCTTGTCGCCGAACACACGGTTTACGCGGGCGATGGCCTGCATCAAGTTGTGTCCTGCCAGCGGCTTGTCCAAATACATGGTGTGCATCGGCGGACAATCGAAGCCGGTCAACCACATGTCACACACGATGACCAAGCGCAGGTCGTCGTCCGGGTTCTTATAACGTCGCGCCAGGGCGTCGCGTCGTGCCTTAGTCCGCGCGTGTTGCATCACCCGTTCGCCCTCGGAAGGCGCCCCAGTCATAATCACCTTGATAAAACCGGATTCGTCGTCATCTGCATGCCAATCAGGTCTGAGTGCGACGATCTCATCGTACAGATCCATGCAGATTGCCCGACTCATGCACACCGTCATGCCCTTGCCTTCAATCACCTGACGGCGTTGCTCGAAGTGCTCCACAATCTCCTGTGCAACCAGCTTAAGACGCTGGTTCGCGCCGGCCAAGGCTTCAAGTTCTACTCGGAAATAGTCATTGGTTGGCTGGCCCGCTTTGTCGGCCTCGGCGGCTTTCTCTGTTAGCTTATCTTCCGCCTCTCGCACCCCCTGTTCATTGGGGACCAGCTTAACTAGGCGCATTTCGTAGAAGATCGGTACCGTTGCATCATCAGAGATCGCTTGGCGGATATCGTAGATGTCCGCGTACTCGCCGAATACAGCTTCCGTATTTCTGTCGTCGCCCTCCAGCGGCGTGCCAGTAAAACCGACGAAGGTGGCATTGGGGATGGCATCGCGCATCCAGCGTGCACCGCCATCAAGGAAACCGTACTGACTACGGTGGGCTTCATCCGCAAGTACCACGATATTGGCGCGTTCACTGACCGCCGCGCCGCGTTCAGCGAACTTCTGGATAGTCGTAAACACTACGCCGCCCGAGGCCCGATTCAGCCGTGCAGCTAGGTCTTCCCGACTCTCGGCCTGCTCTGGGTCCTGCCGTAGCAGCGCACGCCCATCTGCAAAAGTCCCGAAAAGTTGCCCATCCAGATCATTGCGGTCGGTCACCACCACAACGGTGGGATTGGCGAGTTGCTCGTCACCGATCAGTGCGCCAGCCAGGATCAGCATGGTCAAGCTCTTACCTGACCCCTGGGTATGCCAAATCACACCGCCGCGTCCATCACCCTGACCCGCCGGTGCTTTCAATGCCGCCTTGACGGAATCCCGCGCCCGCAACATGGCGCGGAACTGGTGGTAAGCCGCCACCTTCTTGATGATCATGCCGCTGCGCTCGTCCTCCTCGAAGGTGATGCAGTGACGCAGATAATCTTCCCATCGGCCGGGCTGGAACAAGCCGTGGATCAGTGCCTCAAGAGTCGGCTCACCCGGCGCGCGCGCATCGTCCAGCGCGCGCCAGGGCGCAAACCGGTCCGACGCGGCGGTGAGCGAACCGACCCGGGTGCGGTCGCCGTCACTGATGGCCAGCAGTGCGCTGTAGGTAAACAGCGGCGGTATCGTTGCCTTGTAATCCTGCAACTGCCGATAGGCCATCCACAAATCCGCCTGCTCATTGGCGGGGTCCTTTAACTCGACCACCACCAACGGCAGACCGTTAAGAAACACCACCAGATCGGGCCGCCGCGTGGCGTTGCCGCAGCGTACGGTGAGCTGCTGGACCACCAGCCGGTCATTCGCGGCGGGGCGAGTGAAGTTCACCAGCCACGCCTTGTCCCCGCGGGTCTCGCCCTCTGGGGTACGGTATTCCACGTCCACGCCATCGGTTAGCAGATGATGAAACCAGCGGTTGTTCTGTTCCAGTGTCGGCTCCGGCGGCCGCATCACGGCCCGTACCGCCTGCTCAATGGCCTCATCCGGAAGCTGGCGGTTGATCGTGCGCAAAGCCGAGCGCAGCCGCGGCTCCAGTACCACCTGTTCATGGCTGTCGCGCAGAGGGGAATCCGCTCCCGGCGAAATGTCCACACCCCGGGCAGTCTCAAACCCCAGGGCCTCGAACCAGCCCAGGGCGGCCTGTTCAACTTGTTGTTCTGAAATGGTTTTTGTCATCATTCGCACCGTGGCTGATGGGCCTTGACGAGCGTACGCGCCACCCCTTTCACTTGACAATTTGCCCTGTAACCACCACTATTCATGGCGTTCTCTGCCAGTGGCAGCAGAACCTACAAAGGCCTCCGCTGAGCCAGCCTGGCGAATCAGCGGTTTTTTTTATGTCCATTTCGGCCCCCTTCTGATCATATCCACGGTTGACGGTCTCCCCGGCGCGGCGGGCGTATCGGCCAGGAATGCCGTCACGAAGTCCGCCCGACCGTTACCCTTCAATGCAATCACAACCACGTAGTTGCCCATGACAACGGTCACCCTGCGACTACCGTCATAGCGTTTCCGCTTCTTGTCCCAGCCCTGGTAGCACTCACTGCTCGGGTCCTGCAATGCAGCCTTGATCCAATCGAGCCGTTTGGCTCGCGGCTGTGAAAACGCGTCCTTGGCCCCGTCCCGACGGGATGACTCAAAGCAGCAGTGGTCGAAATCGCGCTTGCGAAACCGCACCTCAATGCCGTCGAACGCGCGGATCGGACCGCGGCAGTAAGTCGCCTCGAAATGGGCGCGGTATTCCGCCTCGCCAGGCAATTCAAGCAGAGGGGGATAAGCCACAACTCACCACCCTCCTGCCAGATCAATACGAAAGACATTGAACTTCTGCTCGCCCTTGAAGGTGGGCCCAATGCGTTGCCCGTACAACTCTTCGTAATGCTGCAGGACCCGGGCTTTGACACTGCCTTCGCGTACCCGGTCATTGAGCCGGTACGCGGCCATGCCGGTGAGTACATCGGCCAACTGAATAAGCACTGACTCCTCCGAGCGCACCGCTTGAACGTCGTGTACTTCGGAGGATAAATTGGAGTAGTCCAGGCACCGGCGCAGCACATGCAGACGGTCGCGCCGCCGGTTGCTCTTGAAATCCACGAAAACATTGTATTCGTTAAAATCCAGTATCCAGTGATGCAGCAACTGGTAATAGAACTTGTAAAACCCCAGTTCCTGATCGTCCTCGTGGTAGAGCTTCAGATCCACCTGGCTGTGATCCACCGCGATACAGCGAAACCGCAGCTGGTCACCCTTACCCTGGAACCATTCGACGAGCTGCCGATAAAACGCTTCCCTGGACGGCGACACCTTCTGCCATTTGAACTCACCCCCAATCCGGTGCCGGTCGCGCAACTGGTGAATCTCGGCCTTGAACGTGTCCCGCTCGGAGGTCGGCAGCCAAAGACCGCCGATCACCATGAACTGGCCCTGGGGATGATCGGAACCCAGCAGGTCGGGTCGGCTTTCGTCGCAATACACGTCGAATTTCATGCCTGCTCCTCACCGGCTGCGGTTTGCTCTTGCTTGAATTGCACCAACGCTGCCCGGTAGGCCTGAAAGTCCGTCCGGTAAAGTGCCTCGCTGGCGATCAGAGGGATCTCCAGTACCTCGAACGGGCCGTGTTCGTTGTCGATCGACTCGTTGAAGTCGGCATGCTCCTCATAGGCGAAACGGGCCAGTGGATCACGCCGGGCCGATTGCAAATGGGAGCGGAACAGCAGGCCCACCACCGCATCGGTCGAGCGCGCCAGAATCTCCGCGTAGCGGCTGTCGAGCAGGGGCTCGTAGGCATCGGCACCATGGGCCGCAGAGCCGTGGGCGTTGCGGATCTCCACCACCCCGCTGATGATCTGGTTCAAGCCCCGCACCAGCGACTCCGCCCCGTTGCGCAGCTTGGCATCTACGCCACCGTCCTCGCTGGGACCGAGATTCAGATATTTCATCGCCTCGGCAACCAGCTTCGGCGCCTCCCAGCCCGAATCCACCGGCACGCTGCGGTCGGTGAGAATGGTCTTGCAGGTGGTCTCGATGATGGTGCGGCAGA
>NZ_DGMV01000004.1:0-3432 GCF_002388575.1 Marinimicrobium sp. UBA4509 | reverse complement strand
GAAAGAGACCACCACGCCGGGACGATCCGGCATGGCCTCCTCCAGCGCCTCCACCTGTTCGCGGATGCGCAGCGACTCCGGGTGAGCCTCCAGTAGCTCGCGACAGGCGGCGAGCGGGAAGTCGGCTTGAACGTACTCAGCCGCCATCGGAGCCTGCCTCGGCGACGGGAACCCGCAGCTCGCCGGAGATCAGCTTGGGGAGGAGGGTGTCGCGGAGGGCGGCAAGAGTTTGTGCCTCTAGCCAGTTTGCGACGCGCTTATCATTCAGGTCGCGAACGACTCTGGCAAATGCCTCTTGTACATCGCTTGGGGCCTTGATTACCAATAGCTCTCCTAGGCGAGTTCGACTTAGCTCAGTTTGACCGGTACTGCCGTGGCCTAGCATTTCAATTTCACTTTCCCGAAAGGAGAGGTCATAACCGAGGACCTCCGGAACTATTTGTTTTGGATCCGCACGCACTACAGTCACATGTGAGTCTACAATGGTTTTTCCTGATAGATTAAAGACCTGCGCCACACGCCCAAGAGTCCCCACTCCAGTAGAGTTCACCAGCACATCAAGCAAATGGAGCTCTCTACCCTCGACGGACTTAAGCTCCTCGTTATGTCGGCGCGATTGGGCAAGATCAATCCATCGATCACGGATGCAACGTTGGTTTATTACGCAGACGCCACCTTTTTCGATGTACTTCGGGCTGATGCCACGCTTGAGGTATTCCGTCACTTCTGCCAAAGGTAGCCTTTCCCAACCCTCCGGCACCGGCCCCAGTTCGGAATCGGTGAAGTGGTTGGGGAGCTGGTCGAAGACGGGCTGGGGCATGCCGCGGAAGCTGGTGGCGCCGGCGGCCTTGGCCTTGACCGGCTCGAAGTCCACGAACCAGGCTTTGAAGATCGCCCGCGCCATGGCCTCCAACGTGCCGTTCATCTGGCGGTTGAGTTCGATTTTGTCGTCGAGAGTGCCGAGAGTTTCTGCGACACGATGCTGATCCGACAGGGGAGGCACCGGAACTTCAAGCTGACCTAAATCGGTGCCAGTAATGCCAGCTACTGCAACTTGTCGCCGGATTGTGTCAAGCAGATGCCGCCCATGGGGCGAGCTGAACAGGTAGTATAGAAATCGACCATCAGCTACTTTCCGGTTGGGTCGAGCTCGGATTATCGACGACTCGAAGGTAGTTGGCTCATCCGCACTCATTACTATTGAGCATTTTCCGGCACCAGAAGCCACCAGCGACCTGCGTGCAAACAACAGATCACCTGGCTTAAGCAAGAACCTTTCTTTCTCGCTATCGGTAAGCTCAACTCTCTTCATGGGACACGAAAAGAGACGAGGGTTTGCGAAAAGCTCGCCCATGTTAACTATTTTGACGCCTGAACCGTGAAACTCTTTCTTCTTATAGATCCCGTTTCTAGTTCCTCCACACAAGACTTCCTTAAAGGGCAGAGTAGACCACTCACTCCCCATAACCCAACGCCTCCAGATTGGTCTTGATACGCGCTTCCAGCGCGTCGGATTCGGCAAACTGCGCGTGCAAGTCGGCAGTAAGCCGCTGCATCTTCTCCTCGAACGGCTCGCCGTCGTCTTCTACAGCGGCGGCGCCGACGTAGCGGCCTGGGGTGAGCACGTGGCCGTGTTTTTCGATCTCTTCCAGCTTGGCCGCCTTGCAGAAGCCGGCCTCGTCGGCGTATTCGCCGACACCTTCTTCGCCCCGCCAGGCGTGGTAGGTGCGCACGATGCGGCCGATGTCGCTGTCCGGCGGCGGGTCGCCCTCGGCGTCGGCGCCGGAGAGCACCCGCAGCACACGGGTCTGCAGGGTGCCCATCTGACGGGCGTCGATAAACAGGGTCTCGCCGCGGCGGTCGCGGCCGCCGTGCTTGATGTTGCGCCCGGTCTTGTCGCGACTTATAAACCACAGGCAGACGGGAATGCCAGTGGTCAAAAAGAGCTGCGCGGGCATGGCGACGATACAGTCCACCAAGTCTGCCTCGATGATGGCTTTGCGGATCTCGCCCTCTCCGGAGCTGTTGCTCGATAGCGAGCCATTGGCCATGACGAAGCCGGCGATACCGCCGCCATGGCCATTAGGTGGCGCCAGATGATGGATAAAATGTTGAATCCAAGCATAGTTAGCGTTGCCGGTGGGGGGCACACCGTATTTCCAGCGCACATCCTCGCGCAGCAGCTCGCCGGACCAGTCGGAGATATTGAAAGGCGGATTGGCCAGGATGTAGTCGGCCTTCACGTCCGGGTGTAGGTCACGCGCAAAGCTGTCTGCCGGTTGCTCGCCTAGGTTGGCCTCGATACCGCGAATGGCTAGATTCATGTGCGCCAACCGCCAGGTGGTGGGGTTGGATTCCTGGCCAAAAATCGAGATGTCGCGCTTGTTACCGCCGTGTGCTTCGGTGAACTTCTCAGATTGCACGAACATGCCACCGGAGCCGCAGCAGGGGTCGTAGACCCGTCCCTCGTAGGGCTCGATCATTTCCACCAGCAGCCGCACCACCGAGCGCGGGGTAAAGAACTCGCCACCCAGCTTGCCTTCGGCGGCGGCGAACTTACCGAGGAAGTATTCATAGACCTGGCCAAGCACATCCTTAGCGCGGGCCTCATCGGAACCGATGCTCATGGAGCCAATTAGGTCGATCAGCCCGCCCAGGCGCTGTGGCGGGATACCCCGGCGGGCGTAGTCGCGTGGTAGCTTGCCCTTGAGTTTACGGTTGTCCTGCTCAATGGCGTACATTGCATCGTCGATCAGCTTGCCAATGTTAGGCGCCTTGCCCTGTGCTTGGATCTGTTCCCAGCGCGCCTCGGGCGGCACCCAAAACACGCCCTCGGCGGTGTATTCGTCGCGCTGCTCCAGCAGGTCTTCCGCCTGTTTTCCCTCAATGCCGTCCTCAGCAAGCTCCTCCTTCAATTTCGTCCGGCGAGCCTGGAATGCATCGGAAATATATTTCAGGAAGATCAGCCCGAGAACGACGTGCTTATATTCGGCGGCATCGATAGAGCCACGCAACTTGTCCGCTATCTGCCAGAGGGCTTCGGAATCAACCCCGTGTTCACTATGTTGATTTGACACGTAATGCCTCTGTGTTCATGTGAATTTTAGGAAGATTACTCGTGCCTGATCCTGGAGTCTCATCATCAAACAGCACCTAGTCACTTATTTTCGAATCTTTTTAGATCTAGCCAAAACCAGCAAAAACCTGTAATGCCTCCGCCGTCGTTTGTTTTTATATCCTTTAAGGCCGAGAAGCCAACTTACACAGTACGCTGAGGCACCGCCGGTCGCTTAATGTAAGCAAGCTCTTACTTACTTATTATTCCCACTCAATCGTAGCCGGCGGCTTGGACGAGATGTCGTAGGTCACCCGGCTGATCCCCGGAATTTCATTAATGATCCGGCTGGAGACCTTCTCCAGGAACTCGTAGGG
>NZ_DGMV01000091.1:4230-34916 GCF_002388575.1 Marinimicrobium sp. UBA4509 | reverse complement strand
GTCTCGCAACTACCTACCCTCCCTCCGCGGCGGCAGATTCACGTTCCGGGAATTAGCGCCTTTGCACCAAGCATTCTCTAAAATCGTAGGGTGGATAAGGGGGTGCCCCCCGTCATCCACCTTTGGTAAAGTCGTCAGCCTCGTTATTGGTGGATGACGCACTTCGTGCTTATCCACCCTACGCGCCCCTTAAGGCAAGTATTACCGCTGGTGCTAGTTCCCGAAACTTTGAATCTGGCACAGCGGAGGGAGGGTATACCGCTCCGAGACNNTCCCTCCGCTTACGGTCTTGAAAAGGTATCCCCCTTCCCGACCCTCAGTGCCACATCCAAATCTTGGCGTAGGTTCTATTTCCCGAAACGTTACGTTGGCACTGCGGAGGCTGGGTAACCCCTTGCGAGACCGTCACCCGCCTGGACGGCGGGTGATGAGCCTACATGGATGTATTTACGGCGTGTCTCGGAGCGGTATACCCTCCCGCAGCCTTTTGATCGAAGTACCAAAGACCAACCGTCCCTGTAAAACTACCCCTTCTCAACACGCACACCCGAGAAAGTTAGCTCCAGCTCGCCTTCGGTCGCGAGGCTGAAGGGCTCGAGGACGCGGGTGAAGAACTCTTCCGGGGGGAGGACCAGGCCGAAATCCGAGCCGACGTCGGGGAAGCGATCCAGGGCGATGGACAGCGTCCGCCAGCCCTGCCCCGCCAAAGCGCGCAGCTCCTCAGTGATATCCACCTCGGACAGCGCCGAAGGGCCACAGCCCACGCGCCACTGCACCGGTGCTGTGGGGGCGCGATCCACCTTCACGTCCACCACCAGAGCGCCGTTGGCCTTCCAGTAATCCGTCAGCACCTGACGATCCCGGGTGGCCAGTGCCATGGCGCCGAAGCCACCGCCACTCCAGATCACCTGCCGGGCATCCTCCTGCACCTCACGGTCTACCGCACTCACCGTTACCGTGGACACTTGCACCTGGTTACCCTTCATCACCGCCTTGTCGTTCACCTGGCCCTCGACTTCCACCTGCCAGGCGTCCAGCGGGCGCATCTTGAACAGCATCCAGACATCTTCGGTAGCGGGCAGTTGCAGGCCCTCCTCTGACAGATCGTCGCCCAGCGGATCGTTCTGCCCGTACGCCAGGCCGTAGCCGTAGGGAAACAGCGGCGCGTAGCCGGGCTCACCCATATTCAGGGGGCACTGATCCGGGCGGTCGGGCCAGGAGAAACTCAGCTTCCCCTTGATCGGATGACGCACCTGATCCTCGGTGTCGGTAAATAACACGTCGGCAACGCCACCGCCTTCGGTGCCCGGCTGCCAGATGACCACAAATGCATCGGAGGCGTTCAGCTCGCGGTTCACCCACAGCGGACGACCAGTAATAAACAGGGATACCACCGGAATGCCCCGGGCCTTGAGGGACTTGAGCAGTTCCCAGTCTCGTGTGTCGCGGGGCTTGTATTGGACATTCTGCACGTCGCCCTGCATTTCGGCGTAGGGGTCCTCCCCGAACAGGACGATGGCCACATCCACGGACTCATCGCACTGACCGTCCGGGCTGACGAACACCTCGCCACCGGCATCACGAATGGTGGCCTCAATGCCGGCGCTGACGGTGGTGGCGCCCGGAAAGTCCCGAGCGTCCGTTCCGGTGCCCTGCCAGGTGACCGACCAGCCGCCCACCTGCTTGCTGATATTGTCGATACCGTCGCCCGCCAAAAGCACCCGCTGTTTTGGGTTGAGCGGAAGCAGCTGATCGCGGTTTTTCAATAGCACCAGGGATTCACGCACCGCCTGACGGGCCACGTCCCGATGTTCTGGGGCACCAATGAGTGACTGACGACCCGCAAGGGTCCGGCTTGAGGGACGATCCCGCTCAAACAGACCCGCGCGCAACTTCACCCGCAGAATCCGACGCACCGCATCATCGATTCGGGATTGCGCAATGGTGCCGTCGCGCACTTGCGCCACCGTGTTGTGGAACAGGGTTTTCCACTCGGGGTGTGGCACCATGAAAATATCGAGCCCGGCATTGATCGCCTGAGGACAGTTCAGCACATCGGCGCCGGGGATGAAGGCGTGACCATTCCAGTCCCCCACCACCAGGCCATCAAAGCCCATCTGTTCTTTCAGGACACGGGTCAGCAGGTGATGGTGACCGTGGAGCGGCTCACCGTGCCAGCTATTGAATGACGCCATCACGGCCTGCACGCCGGACTCGATCGCACTGAAATAGCCCGCACCGTGAATGTCCCGCAAGCGCTCCTCGGAATCGACATTGTCACCCCGATCGATGCCGTTAACCGTACCACCGTCACCGATAAAGTGTTTGGCGGTAGCAATGACATGCTGCTCATCCAGGCAAGCCTCGCCCTGCCCCTGAAGCCCCCGCACCATCTCACCGGCATAGGCACGCACCAGCTCCGGGTCTTCCGCCCAGGATTCATAGGTCCGCCCCCAGCGATCATCTCTGGCCACGGCAACGGTGGGCGAAAAATCCCAGTCCAGACCGGTTGCGACAATCTCCCGAGCGGTCGCCTCGCCAATGCGGCGAATCAGTTCGGGATTGTGGGCGGCGCCGAGCGCAATATTGTGTGGAAACAGGGTGGCCCCCACCAGGTTGCCCACCCCGTGCACCGCATCGGTTCCCCACATGATGGGAATGGGCAGGCGTCCATCCCGGTCATCCATAGAGGCTTCCCAAAACTGATCGGCCAGGGCGACCCAGTCACTCGCCTGAGCGTACCGGTCATTGTTGGGCACACTGCCGCCGCCGTTGAGCACGGAACCCAGGTGGAAGTCCCGGATATCGTCCGGGGTTACCTGTTTGATCTCCGGTTGAATCATCTGACCCACTTTCTGTTCGAGGGTCATTCGATGCAATAGCGCGTCGATACGCTGCTCAATGGCATCATCCTTGGAAATGGCGCTTTTCAGGCGCGGCCAGGTCACTTGGCGGGAAGCGTTGAACATGACGACAGGGGCTCCGATTATTAAATGGTTTTACGGACTATAAGGTGGGGCATTCTAGCACAGTCGCCAATCCCATAAAGTCGGGGCTGCAAATTCAACAACACCGAGTTACCCTTTGTGTCTGCATGACGTCGAGTGCGCCATTTCTGGCGCCGACGTCCTCCACGCGACCGACCGATACAGGCAGATTACCTATGTGGCAACAGACTGAATTTCGCCTGCCCCCCAAAAGCCGGGGCTTCCACCTGGTCACCCAGGAAGTGCTCAGAGCGCTGCCCCCGCTGGACCACCTTCGCTGCGGCCTGCTGCACCTGTTTATTCAGCACACCTCCGCATCACTGACCATCAACGAAAACGCCGACCCGACCGTACGCGGCGACCTGGAGCGACACTTCAATCACTTTGTCCCCGAGCGGGCCCCCTACTACGAGCATGACTACGAAGGCGACGACGACATGCCCGCCCACATCAAATGCACCACCATTGGTGCCAGCCTGACCATTCCGATTACCGACGGGCGTCTGAACCTGGGAACCTGGCAGGGAATTTACCTGTGCGAGCATCGCAATCACGCCGGTAGCCGCACCCTGGTCGCCACCGTTCAGGGAGAGTAAGTGCCATACTTGATGAATATCAATTTGCCCCAACCATTTAGGCGCTAAGGTTTGTTCGTATTGGGTTCCTGTGATTCGCGAGGTCACCGATGGAATACAAGGACTACTACAAGACCCTTGGGGTCGAGAGAAACGCCAGCCAGGATGAGATCAAACGCGCCTACCGGAAGCTGGCGCGCAAGTATCACCCGGATCTGAACAAAGACGCGGGGGCGGAAGACCAGTTCAAGGAGCTGGGCGAGGCCTACGAGGTATTGAAGGACCCGGAAAAACGCGCCGCTTACGATCAGCTCGGCAGCAACTGGCAGCGCGGCCAGGACTTTGAACCGCCCCCGGATTGGGGGAAGGACTTCGATTTTGCCGGCGCCGGGCGTCACTACAGCGGCGGTATGGGCAGTGGCGATTTCAGTGACTTTTTCGAGAATCTGTTCGGCGGTGGTTTTCACGGCGGAGGCTTCACCCAGAACAACAGGTTCGGCCAAGGTGGCGGTTTTCGGGCTCGCGGCGAAGATCAGCATGCCCGCATTCAGATCGACCTGGAAGACGCCTTCAGCGGCGCCTCCCGGCAGATTACCCTGCGCAGCCAACAGGCGGATGCCCAGGGACGAATCCAGGCCGTCCCCCGTACCCTGAACATCAAAATTCCCAAAGGGATAAAGCCCGGACAGAATATCCGCCTGGCGGGCCAGGGATCGCCTGGTTTGGGTGGTGGGCCCAGTGGCGATCTCTATCTTGAGGTGGAATTCAGACCTCACCGGTACTTCCGGCTGGACGGGCGAGACCTGTTTCTCGATTTGCCCCTCACCCCCTGGGAGGCAGCATTGGGTACCAAAGTGAAAATCCCCACGCCCACCGGCAAAGTCGACCTGAAGATTCCCGAGGCATCCCAAAGCGGCCGCAAACTCCGGCTCAAGGAGCGCGGACTGCCCGGCTCTCCGCCGGGAGACCTGTACGTTGAGCTGAGCATTCACACGCCGCCCGCTCAAAACGCCTCGACGCGAGCGGCTTACGAGCAGTTGGCAAACGCCGCGCCGTTCAACCCACGCCGCCACCTGGAGAGCTGATTATGTCGGGAGATACCCATCGCCTGATGGCAGGCACCATTCTGGAAGAAGACGTTGAGTTGACGCTGGGCGAGCTCTGCCGACATTGCCAGGTGGAGGCCGACTTCGTGGTCGAACTCATCCATGAAGGGGTCATCGATCCGATCACCCCTTCAAGCCCGCGCTGGACCTTCAGAGGACACTGCCTCACCCGATTGAAGCGTGCCCGTCGCCTGCAACGGGACCTGGGGTTGAACCTCGCCGGTATCGCGCTGGCACTGGAGCTGCTCGATGAGCGCGAGCGCCTGTACGCCGAGCTGGCCCGCTGGCAGCGGACGGATCGCGAAACAGAATAGTCCGGCAGAGTTAATCGTCCTTTTCCCGGCGGTTTTTCTGCATGGCTTCGCTGAACGCTGCTGCCATGATTCCCGTCGGCATGGCGATGATGCCAATACCCGAAAGTGCCGTCAGCGCCGCAAAAAACCGCCCGAGCCCGGTCACCGGATACACGTCGCCGTAACCTACGGTGGTCAAAGTGGCCACTGACCACCACATGGAGCGGAGCACACTGCCGAATGCCTCCGGCTGCACCCCTCCCTCCAACAGGTACAACATGATGGACGAGGTCAATAGCACCAAAAACGCCAACCCGAAACTGACATACAGCTCAAACTGACGCAGCCGGACCGCATGCCCCAACTCCCGCAGGGCTTTGGAGAAACGCCCCAGCCTCGCCAGACGCAAGATCCGCAGCACCCGGATCAGACGCATGAACAGGGCTTCCATGCCCACCAGCCCCAAAAACAGCGGCAAAATGGCCAGCAGGTCAACCACCGCGGCAAAGCTGCCCAGATAGCGAAGGCGGCCCCACACCGGGTGGGCATAGCGGGCGCCCTCCACAGCCACCCAGGCTCGAATCAGGTATTCCAGCAGAAAAATCGCTCCCACCACCCACTCGAAAGCGACGAACCACGGCTCACGCCCTACCCTGATGGCGGGCTCGGTTTCCAGCAATGCCACCAACACCGCCACTGTGATCAGCGCGCAGATCCATCGGTTGGCCGGGGAAAGCCCCTGATCAGGCCAGGCGCCTGGCTCCAATTGCCGATACAACCAGGCTCGCCAGGGGTGCTTTGCGGAGGATGACGAGTGAACCATGAACAGGCTCCTAAAACGGTACGACCGACTCAAAAGAGGCAGTCTCACCCGATTCCGGGTGGGCAAAGCTGAGCGTTGACGCGTGCAGCAGCAGACGTGTCGCCTGCTGGCGCACCGACTCCGGCGCATAGAACTCACAACCCAGAATCGGATGCCCCAGCTCGGCACAGTGTAGGCGCAACTGGTGCGAACGCCCGGTGACCGGAGAGAGCGCCAGGCGCGTGGTATTGTCCTCCCGGTTGCGGGACAACACCCGGTAATGGGTCAGCGCCGGCTTGCCGTCCTCAGAGATTTTACTCCGTGGACGCCGCTCCGGGTCGGGGGCAATCGGCCACTCCATGACGCCCTGATCTTCCAGTACCAGGCCGTGTACTACCGCCGTATAGGTTTTCTTCACTGTACGAGCCTGAAATTGGCGACTGAGGTTGGATAGGCTGGCCTTGGTGAGGGGAATCACCAACAGTCCGGAGGTGTCGAAATCCAACCGGTGAACCGCGTGAACATCCGGGTAAGTCTCCCGCAGCCGGGCGATGACACTGTCACGATTGGCCGGATGACGTCCGGGAACGGTCAACAGCCGGGTCGGCTTATCCACCACCACAAAGCTGCTCTCCTGGCGTACAATCCCAACGTCCTCCTCACAGGGGGGCAGAACGGTCAGATGATCCGTTGAAGACGACATAATACGACTCGCAAATAAGACTATGAGGCCGAAACATGAGTGCCCCTGAAGACCCGGATAAAAAACCCAACCTGTTTCAGATCATCATCAGCACTCTGGCCGCTGCGTTTGGTGTGCAAAGCAGCAAAAACCGCGAGCGCGACTTCAAGCACGGCAGCATTGCCGCCTACATCATTTCCGGGGTGTTGTTCACCGCGATCTTTATCCTGATCATGGTGTTCGTGGTTCGACTGGTGCTCTCTCAGGCCGGACAGTAAGTCAGACGTGCTTCCAGAGCTGCGTGCTATCGATATCAACGGCCTTGAGCAGCTTCTGAATATTACCCTTGAGTGCCCGAAGCTCCGTCGGATGCAACTGATTCAGAAAGCGGTTCTGGTGGGTGACAGCCAACTCATTGAGCGTTTCGACCAGTGCGTGTCCCGACCGGGTCAGGTGCACTTTCACGGAGCGACGGTCCAGACCGTCGTGCTCACGCTGCACCAGTTGCTTGGTTTCCAGGCGGTCCAGAAGACGGGTGACCGCTGAGCGATCCACCGCGATATTATCAGCAATCTGGGCCGGCGTATTGGCCAGCTCATGGAACAGCACGTTGAGGATCATCCACTGGGGCCAACTGACCTCATGCTCGGTCAGCGCCTCATTGAACGCCTCCCGCATCTGACTGGCCAGACGGTTGATCCAGAAGGTGAAACTGTTGTGCAGGTGCAGGCCTTTGGTGGCCGCTCGATCAGAACCCAGCATGACTCCCTCGCAATGACATCAGACAGGTGAAAGGAATCCTGCCAGACATTAATTGACAACGCAATTATTTCAATGCAAAGAGTCGGAAAGACATCGGGTGGGATCGGGGCGCTCTGATGGCAACGTCAAAGACACCCCCGGTCGATCAGTGTGCCGGCAAGAAAATCTTATTGGCCACTGACCCAGTAAACACAGGTGACCACGAAGATGGCAATCAGCGCCACCGCCGCCATGGCATCGGCAAACGCATCGCCCTCGTGGGCTTCATGGGTCTCATTTTTCATAACATCAGTCTGCTCAGACATTATTGTTATTCTCCTCTCGCCAAACGTGGTAAGGATAGGAGCGCTTTACAGCCATCAGCTGAGCCGCTTTACGCCCCCAACAGGACAGTCGAATCTAATCACACCCCACCCGGATTGACAAGCGACCGCCACCGGATATAACCAAAAAGCATTAGGATAGCGGAAAACATTCGTTCAAACCGGCCCCCGGTCTCTGGTATTTTTGCGCCCTCTGAGACGGGTGTGTGGCCTGCCACCGGGCCGACCACCACCTCCGTTCAGGGTCGCGCCGAAGCGGGTTTTGCTGTATCCTCCGCCGCGACAATACACCGGTTTACGGGCGCTATTGCATTAGCGTTCGCTAACATACCCAACCTTTCCCGGAAGTACAGGTAATACAGCCCTCTATGTACATCTATGACGAATACGACCGCCGCATCCAGGGGCAGCGCGTTACCCAGTTTCGCGCGCAGATGGAGCGGTATCTGGACGGCCAATTGGAAGAAGCGGAATTTCTTCCCCTACGCCTGCAAAACGGCCTCTATGTTCAGCGCCTGGCGCCGATGCTGCGCATTTGCGTGCCCTACGGCCTGATGAACAGCCGCCAGTTGCGCAAAATGGCCCACATTACCCGTACCTACGACAAGGGTTACTGCCACATCAGTACCCGCCAGAACATCCAGCTCAACTGGCCCCAACTGGAAGAAGTGCCGGACATTCTGGCGGAACTGCTGGAGGTGGAGATGCACTGCAACCAGACCAGCGGTAACTGCATCCGCAACACCACCACCGATCAGTTTGCCGGTGTCGCGACCGATGAGCTGGTGGACCCCCGCCCCTATTGCGAACTGATCCGTCAGTGGTCCACCTTCCACCCGGAATTTGCCTTTCTGCCGCGCAAGTTCAAGATCGCCGTGAGCGCCACTCAGGAAGACCGGGCCGCCATCCGCGTACACGATATCGGCTTGCAGATTGTGCGTAACGAGGCCGGCGAACTGGGCTTCTCTGTCTTCGTGGGCGGCGGTCTGGGTCGCACCCCGGTCATTGGCAGTCTGATCAATGAATTCGTACCGGAGCAGCATCTACTGACCTACCTGGAAGCGATTCTGCGCATCTACAACCAGTTCGGCCGCCGGGACAACAAATTCAAGGCCCGCATCAAGATTCTGGTGCGCGCCATGACCCCCGAAGTATTCGCCGAAAAGGTCGAGCAGGAATGGCAACACCTGCGCGATGGCAGCGCCACCCTCACTCAGGCAGAAATCGACCGGGCCCACAGTTACTTCACCGAGCCGGCCTATGAAAGCCTGGATGATGCCGCCGCACAGGCCGAGCTAGACACGCTCGCCAGCGACAACAAAGCCTTCTCCAACTGGCTTAAGCGCAACGTGCGCGATCACAAGAAGCCCGGCTACGCCGCCGTGAACCTGTCGCTCAAACCGACCGGTATCGCGCCCGGCGACATTACCGACCGGCAGTTGGAAATCATCGCCGATCTGGCCGATGACTTCAGCTTTGGCGAAGTGCGCACCACCCACGAGCAGAACATGGTGTTGGCGGATGTGAAGAAAGCCGATCTTTTCGACCTCTGGCAGAAAGCCAAGGCCGCCGGCTTTGCCACGCCCAACATCGGCACCCTGACGGACATCATCTGCTGCCCGGGTGGCGATTTCTGCTCACTGGCCAATGCCAAATCCATTCCGATTGCCGAGGCCATCCAGCGTCAGTTTGAAGATCTGGACTACCTCTACGATCTGGGTGACATCGACCTGAACATCTCCGGCTGCATGAACGCCTGCGGGCATCATCACGTCGGTCACATCGGCGTTCTCGGGGTCGACAAGAAAGGCGAGGAGTTCTACCAGGTGACCCTGGGTGGCAACTCCAGCAACGATGCCGCCCTTGGCAAGGTGATCGGCCCCTCTTTCACTGCCGAGGATATGCCCTCGGTGGTCCAGAAAATCATCGATGTGTACGTCGAGAAGCGGACCGAAGAAGAGCCCTTTATCGACACCGTCAACCGACTGGGTATTGCCCCCTTCAAGGAGCGTGTCTATGCCAAAGCTAGTTAAAGACGGCGCCATCGTCGACAACGAATGGACCCTAATGGCCAAGCCCGAGGGCGAGGCAGCCGAGGCGGAAGTACCCGCCGGACAGATCATTGTCCCGCTCTCGGCCTGGCTTGCCCAGAAGGATAAGCTGTCCGCCCGTGACGATATCGGCGTATGGATCGATACCGACGAGACCGCCGATCAACTCGGTGAAGACGCGCAGCGTTTCCCGCTGGTCGCAGTGCACTTCCCGGCCTTTGCCGACGGTCGCGCCTTTACCAATGCGAGGATGCTGCGCGAGCGCTTCGGATTCACCGGTGAGCTACGTGCCGTTGGGTATTTCCTGGCCGAGCAGGCCTGTTATCTGCGTCGCTGTGGCGTCAACGCGTTCGATTTCGGCGCGGATCGGGAACAGCACCTGCAGGCGACGGTCGATGCACTGCAGGATTTCACCGAGTACTATCAAGCCTCGGTCGACGAGCCCCTGCCGCTGTTTCGCCGCCGGGCGTCCTGAGGGACTTTCATATCGAAGAGCTCCCAGCATAGCGAGGGCCTCCCGGCCCTCGCTTGATCGATTCCGCTCGCTGTGACACGCTTTGGGGACAACAACATAACCCCAGAGAATCAACCTGATGACACCATCTTCCCTGATACCGAAGACTCTGATCCTCGGTCTGTTAGTCTGTGCCGCCAGCTGCAGCACTTCCCTTTTAACGCCTGATGACACCGACAGCACCCTCTGGAGACTTGATCGCCTGGACCGGGTGGGCTCTGCGCCGGCTCGAACTGAGGGTGATCCGACCCTCGTGGACACCGTCCACGGCCCCGCGATTCGCTTCGATGGCGATGGAGACCGACTGCTGGTTGAGCACAATCCGCTGGCCGAACAGAATCAATTTACCATCGAGGTCTGGTTCAACCCGGCAGATGTTTGGCCGGCGAACTGGGAACCCCGCTTCTTCCACATCGAATCACTCGACAACCCCGATCGTCGGATCACAGTCGAACTTCGGCTGAATGATCAACAGCAGTGGTACCTCGACGGGTTTCTGAAGTCCGAGCGGGACGCCCTGACGCTGATTGACGAGACGCTAGTCCACCCGGTGAATCAATGGCACCACGCCGCCCTCACCTTTGATGGAACCACGATGCGTACTTACGTCAACGGTGCACTGGAGCTGGAGGGTACAGTAGACTTTGAACCGATTGGTACCCGCGCGCGCACTTCAATAGGCGCCCGATTGAATCGGGTTCACTGGTTCAATGGTCTGATGCTTGCAGTGAGAATGACGCCCCGGGCCCTGGAGCCCGAAGCGTTTCTGGACTGGGAAAAACTGCCCGACTAGACCGTCTCGGGCTTCCTTGCAGAGTACTTGAGCGAAGGATAGTCGGTATAGCCTTCCGGGCCCGAGGCATAAAATGTTGTCGGATCCGGTTCGTTCAGGGGAGCGTCCTGAGCAAAACGTTCCGCCAGGTCCGGATTGGCGATATAGAGTCTGCCAAACGCGACGGCATCCGCTTTGCCTTCGGCCAACCAGCGCTCGGCGCTGGTCTTCTCATAGTTTTCGTTAGCAATGTAGACGCCGCCGAACTGCGCTTTCAGGTCCGGACCCAGGCTGTCCTCCGCTTCGTGCTCCCGCGAGCACAGAAAGGCTAACTCGCGCTTGCCAAGCTCCCGCGCCACATAACCGAACAGCGCGGCCGGGTCTTCATCCCCCATGTCGTGGCCATCACCGCGCGGCGCCAGATGCACCCCGACCCTACCCGGCTCCCAAACGCTCAGTACCGCATCGGTCACTTCCAGCAGCAGTCGGGCACGGTTTTCGATCGAGCCCCCGTACTGATCGGTGCGCTGGTTACTGTTGGTCTGCAGAAACTGATCCAGCAGATAACCATTGGCGCCGTGAATTTCCACTCCATCAAACCCCGCACGCCGAGCGTTCTCGGCCCCGCGTCGATAGGCTTCGACCAACTCCGGAATTTCATCCAGGGTCAGCGCTCGCGGCGTGACATATTCTTTTTTCGGACGAATCAGACTGACGTGCCCTTCCGGACGAATCGCACTGGGGGCGACCGGTAATTCGCCCTCCAGATACACCGGGTCCGAAATCCGGCCAACGTGCCACAGCTGCAAGAGAATTTTTCCACCCTCAGCGTGCACCGCCTGTGTCACCTTGCGCCAGCCCGCTACCTGATCTTCCGACCAGATTCCCGGGGTGTTCGGGTAACCAACGCCCATGTGCGTCACTGAGGTGGCCTCGGTCAGAATCATGCCCGCACCGGCACGCTGGCGATAGTACTCCGCCATCATATCGTTGGGCACCCGGCCTTTGGAGGCGCGACAGCGCGTCAGGGGCGCCATGATGATACGATTGGACAACTGTAGGTCGCCAATCCGGATTGGGTCGGTCAAATGGGGCATGTTTCGTTCTCCTGAACAAAATCCGTAGAGCACGGAAAATCAATGAACGGATGTACGTGAACCCCTATTGCTTGGGATCATTTCCCCCTTTTAAATCCTCCCCGAGATGACCTTTACCTTCCTTTACGTGAGGCCCAGCTCTCGTCTCTGACACAGCACACGCTATAGCGCTTGAATCGAAGCCCAGAGTGCAGCATCAACCGGTATGCCGCGCTGCTGATTCTCCGCACGTCGAGCCATTACCGCTTCACCCGGATAGCGGATAACGCCGTCGGGCTTTGCCGGCCGGGAGCGATGGAGATCGTCGATGATCGACTGGACCGCGCCGCGTAAAGCGGGGCGATCTCCCAGTTGGTTGAGATCAATGGCGATAAAAACCTGAGACACACCATACTCCAGTGTCTGCTGACTGATATCCGCCGTGGAGCGGCCACCACTGAGCAGGGTGGCGAGCAGGTCCAGCATCAGCGACAGCCCTGCGCCTTTCCAGTAACCCACGGGCACTGGCCGCTGACTTTCGAGAATTGCCCGGGGATCGTCAGTCATGTGCCCGGCGGTATCGTAACCCCCGGGCACGGAAAGCTTGCGCTGCTGTTCGACGGCCAACTCCATCGCACCGTAGGAAAATTGCGATTGCGCCATATCCAGGACAACCGCACCCGGTTCGTGAGGTACCGCCATCACCAACGGATTGTTCCCCAAACGACAATCCGCAGCCCCCCAGGCCGGCAGGTTGGCGATGGTGTTGGTCCAACCGATAAACACAAACCCGCGCTCAGCGGCTTGCCAACCATAGGTACCACCGCGCATCCAGTGGTTGGTGTTCGCCAGTCCCACACAGCCCAATCCGTGAGATTCGGCCAACACCATGGCCCGTTCCGTGGCGGTGCAGGCGTTGAGTATCCCAGCCCCCAGGTGTCCGTCCCACTGCTCAAGAGCGCCCGCCGCCAGAGTGCACTCGGGCTTCGCCGAGGGCACGACATGTCCGCGACGGATCAGGTCGACAAAACGGGGAAAGCGGTTCAGTCCGTGGGTGTAGACACCATCAATACTGTTATCGGTGAACGTCTTCGCCAGGTGCGCCGCCTCGGTTTCTGCGAAACCCTCCCGGCGCAGAATGTCGCTCAACGTCTGTACGCTGAGCGCCGGACTGATCAAAAGATTCTGAGCCTTATGGGACGACATATACCCCTCGCCTTCACTGAATTACTGGAGAATCGACTCGTGACGATATCGACGCACGGCCATCGACATCAATAACACCGCCAGCGCAACGCAGCTGGCACTCGAAAGCACCCAGTGCACCGGAACAATCGACTGCCCATTTACCAGTTGAGTCATCAGTTGGTACTGACCGAGCAGTGGAATCGCCATGGTGAGACTTTGCTCGGGAATATTCAGGAACTGCAGTAGGAAAAACGGCAACATGGGCACCAGCATGGCAATGCCCAACTGCGTCTGAGCCTCCTTGGTCGAACGGGCAAACGCCGCAATGACAAACAGGAACGCGGTCATCAACAGGGCGACCGGCAAATGCAAAAACGCTGCGGCGACGAACGTCGATGCCGAAAAATCATAACGGCTGGTGAATACTCCATCGTCCAGCAACCCGAACAGAACGAAGCCGCTGATCAACGGGAGAATGAGAGACATCAGGACGAACGCCAGTATGGCGACATACTTACCCAGTACCAGTTGCCAACGCGGGACGGGTAAAGCCAGCAAGGGCTCAAGCGATAACCGCTCCCGCTCTCCGGCGGTCGTGTCCACCGCCAGATAGAAGCCGCCCATCATCATGGAGAAGAGCAACATGAACGGCAGGATCAAGCCCATGAACGCCTCACCCGGCACTTGGGTGGAAACATCCCGCTCGCTGATATGGAGCGGGTCAAAGACCTGCTCGTCCATCCCCCGGGCCAGAAACCGCAGGCTTCTCAACCGGGAATCATACCCATCGAGCACCGCCCGTAGTCGCCGCCGCTGCTGGGTCGCGTCGTCACCTCCGCTGTGATAATGGATCACCACCGGGGCGGGTCTGGCGTTGCGCAAAGCCGGTTCATAGTCCTCCGGAATTTCCATAACCAGCGGCAATTCACCACGGCGCAGTGGCTCAATGAAGTCCTCTTCCGTCGCCTCGGTATTGATGTTGTGCTCGGCGAGAAAGGCCATCAGGTTGGGGGCTCGATCGCGCCCGACCACCGCCACTGACAGTGGCTGTTCCGTATCGACACTGAATTTATTGACGTTGAATACCAAGGGCCCGATCATCAACGCGGGTAACAGCAGAGGGCCGTATAACAGGGTGAAAAACATGGAGCGCCGATCCCGCAGGTTGTCCCGGATCTCCTTCAGCAGAATGACCCAGAAGGACCTCATGGCTGCACCTCGGGCTGTTCACCAATGGCGGTCACAAAGGCATCTTCCAGATCACTCTGCCCGGTGCGTTCCAGAATGCCGGTCACGGTATCGGTCATGGCAATGCGTCCCTCACTGATGATGGCCACCCGATCACACAGACGGGACACCTCCTGCATGATGTGGCTGGAGATCAACACACAATGGCCCTCGTCCCGAAGGCGGCGGAGAATCGTCCGCAGGTTGCGTGTGGCCATGACATCCAGGCCATTGGTTGGCTCATCGAGAATGAGGGTGCTCGGGTTGTGAATCAAGGCGCGCCCCAGCGCTACCCGGGTTCTCTGTCCCTGGGAAAATCCCTCAGCCCGACGATCGGCAAAACCTTCCATATCAAGCCGCTCAATGAGATCACTGGCCCGATGATGCGCCTCCTCGGCACTCAATCCGCACAACTGCCCGTAGTACACCAGGTTTTCCCGACTGGTCAGCCTCGGGTACAGGCCGGCATTGTGTGGCAAAAACCCCAACCGCCGGCGGACCGCCAGGGGCGCTTTCACTACATCATGACCATCCACGCTGGCCAGGCCGCGGTCAGGTTTGACCAGCCCGGCCAGAATTCTCAGGGTGGTGGATTTACCGGCACCGTTGGGGCCGAGCAGACCGGTGATTTCCCCATCCTGCGCGTCAAAGCTGACATTCACCAGCGCCTGGACCAGTGTCTTCTTGCGGCCCCTGGGATGAAAGGATTTTACTAATGCCTGGGTGTGAATCACGTCAGTGCCGCCTCAGGGTGATGGTCCGTTTCGGTCCAGAAACAGGGGAACCGCCTGCACTCTGTCCAGACAGTCGGCCGACAATGAGTCCGGTTCCGCCGAGATGACAAAGCGCGCGATGATATCCGGCACACACCCCAGTAACCCGACCTGGTGCCCCCGCTCCGGCACCACCAGGTGGCGCGCATTGCTCAGGGTCTTCATGAGCTGATCGCCGTAGTCCGGTGGCGTAATCGGATCCCGCCCACCGCTGAGCAACAAGGTGGGAATGTCCGATTTCAGGGGCGCTTTGAATTGCTCGCCAATCTCTCCGCGAGGCCAGGGTTCGCACATGGCTTTCAGCCCCGCCAGAAAGCCCGGCCCCATATAGGTGCCCTCGCCCTCCTCAGCATCGATCTGAGGATAAAAGGGCGCGTCCTCGGTACAGACCACACTGTTGTGCATCCCCAGTGCGATATCGTCACTGATATCGAGCCGCTGCGCGAGCCGCGCCAGAGCGACCAGATTGTTGTCCCGAGCCGCCGAGTCAATCATCGGCGGCAACACCGAGAGCACATCGCTGTTATACAGCGCCATGCGAATCACGTTGACCAGGTGGGCGCGGGTGAATCTCAACGTTTGCCAGCTTCCATCGCGAAGGGATTCATAGCGAACCTCGACCGGCTCCGCCTCAAGTCGATCCAGCAGTTCCGTGATGTCCCGTTCCAGTTTGGGAAACCGCTCCCGACAGGGCGATGCCTGGTCGCATTGACGAATCAGCGCATCCAGGGCGGCCTGGCTGTGAATGGCTATTTGTGGTCCGAGACTGACATCGGCGGGCAGCACACCGTCCAGAACGGCCGTCCGGACAGCATCCGGATAGCGGCGCATGTAGGTTTGCGCTACCCGGGTGCCATAGGAGACGCCGTACAGGTTCCAGCGAGACACCCCGAGTGCCTGACGCACCTGCTCCAGATCCCGTACTGCCACCTCGGTTGTATAGTAACGCGGGTCGCCGTTGAAATCCTGCAAACAGGCCCGCGCCAGAGATGCCAGTTGCGTGGGGTCCGGCTCAGCTAATGGCAGGTGGGCTTCCTCTACCGCACATGGCTGCGGGTTCGATTGACCCGTGCCGCGCTGATCCACCAGATAGATATCCCGCCGCCGGGCCAATTGGGCAAAGGCCCGATCCAGACGAAGAAAACTGCGACTGGCCGCCTGACCGGGGCCGCCGGCAATCGCCAGAACCGGATCATCCTGGACCTGAGCGGCAGTGGCCGGAAGACGCACGATCAGCAGATCAATCCAGACATCGTCCGGCCCCTGCTGCTCATAATTCTCCGGAACGCTCAAACGGGCGCACTGCACATGGCGAAGTCGTTCGTTGGCCGTGAGGGCACAGTCGGAAAACTCCAGTTCTGTCCCCGAGGGGGTCAGTGCACCGACCTTACCCGCTTGAGGTTTATCGTCCGCCGCCAAGGCAAAGCCTGTTACTGATACCAAAACAGGCAACAGTAGTGCGAACCAACGGTACCCGAATTTTCGCTGTTGCATGAACATCAACGGAGCCTCCCGGGTTACCCGCTTGTGACTCCAAAAAACGGCTTGAGTCGATCAGCTTCCCACATGGTGTCCTGGTAACCGAGTTCCATCAATTCGCCGATGAAAGACTGGTGAAACAACAGATAACTGGCCGCTGTCGCACCGCCTCCCTTGGCGGTCGCACCGATGGCACGCAGGAAAAAACGCAGGCTCTTGGGCAGGTTCCGCACCTTGCGCCCGGCAATATTGTCCAGCTCCCGGGAGGGGGAAATGATCCGGTTATCCACCGCGCGCAGCGGTAAATCGGCGGCGGCGAGCTTGTCTTCGGGAATCATTCCAACCAGTTCATTGATGCGCTCCAGGTGCTCCAGGTCTCCTTCCAGTGCATCGATGAAAGCGCTGTTGAAAAGCTGCCCGACAATCTGGGCCATGGACGGCGAGTGCCGCACGGTACGCCGATGCACCGGCTTGCGGGCTTCACGATTGCCACTGACCCCGACAATAAACAGGGATTCCGCCCCGAGGTGTAGCGCCGGACTGATGGGTGCCAACTGGCGAAGCGCACCGTCACCGAAATATTCCCGATTGATGCGAACCGCCGGGAAAATGGTCGGAATGGCCGACGAGGCCAACAAGTGCTCCAGTTTCAGTCGGGTCGGCATACCGACTCTACGATGGCGATTCCAGCCCTCCAGCTCGGGCGCCCCCTGAAAGAAACTGACCGACTGCCCCGAGCTGTAACCCATGGCATTGACCGCTACTGCATGCAGCTTGCCGCTGGCAATGGCGGCATCGAGATTTTCAAAACGTACCGACGTACCCAACAGATGCCACAAGGGACCGTTATCCAGCATCGACAGAGGCCGCGTTCGCCCCACCCCTTCGTTGAACAGGGAAAAACCGAGCAGACCCAGCCCGCGGGCCAGATCACTCCAGCCGTGGCGATAGACCTGGCCGGGGGTCAACCGCTGCCAGATGCCCGCCAGCGACTGGACTGATTCGCGAAAATTGCCCGGGTGGCACGCCAGCGCCAGCGCATTGATCGCCCCGGCGGAAGTGCCGCAAATGATCGGAAACGGATTGACGGTGTCCGCCGGCAGAATATTGGCCAGCGCCTGTAAAACACCCACCTGGTAAGCGGCACGCGCGCCACCTCCAGAGAGAATCAGGGCTCTTTTCATGAACACTCTCTAGCTGATGTCACGCACGGCCGGTTTTCGCTGGTTCCTCGTCCCGCAACTCACGCCGCAGCACTTTGCCCACGTTGGATTTGGGCAACTCGTCCCGGAACTCGACATCGTGCGGCACTTTGTAAGGGGTCAGATTTTTCTTGGCAAATTCCCGGACTTCTTTCACGGTCATGTCCCGGTTGGCGACGATATAGGCTTTGACCAGCTCACCACTTTCCTCGTCGGGCACACCCACGACCGCCGCCTCGACAATGTCCGGGTGGGTGCAGAGCACATCCTCCACTTCATTCGGGAAGACCTTGAACCCGGACACATTGATCATATCCTTCTTGCGATCGACAATCCGGATGTAGCCATCCTCCTGAATGACCGCCATATCGCCGGTTTTGAACCAGCCGTCCTCATCGAGTACCTGCCGGCTTTCATCGGGTCGATTCCAATAGCCCTTCATGACCTGGGGGCCATGCACACACAGCTCACCGGGCTCACCGTTGGGCAGCGACTGTCCTTCTTCGTCTATGACCTTGCACTCCGTGTCCGGCATGGGCAGCCCCACAGTGCCCTGCTGGATCGCACCCGGCGGATTGATGGAAACCACCGGAGAGGTTTCGGTCAGGCCGTAGCCTTCAAAAATGCCGACACCGGTGACTTCTTTCCAGCGCCGTGCGGCAGCGGCCGTCAGCGCCATGCCACCTGAAGCAGTCAGCCGCAAATGGCTGAAGTCCAGCTTGACGAAATCCGGATCCCGGCACAGGGCATTGAACAGGGTGTTCAACCCGACAAAGCAGGTAAACGGTTTGCCTTTGAGGGTTTTGACAAAACCTTTGATATCCCGGGGGTTGGGAATGAGCAGGTTGTGATTGCCCAGGGACAGCGCCGAGGTGATATGCAGCGTAAACGCATAGATATGGTAGAGCGGCAACGGGGCAATATAGTATTCCTGATTGACCCGGAACTCCCCTTCCATGTGCTTGTTCACCTGAAGCATATTAGCAACCAGGTTGCGGTGCGTCAGCATGGCGCCTTTGGCAACGCCGGTTGTGCCGCCGGTGTACTGGAGCACGGCGACATCGTCCGGAGACTGCTCGACTTTGCGATAGGCACCCTGAGCAAGCCCGAGCGCCTGGCGGAACTCAACCTGACGGGGGAAGTGAAAGCTCGGCACCATGCGTTTGATGTACTTGATCACGGTGTTGAGCAGCACCCGTTTCACGGGTGGATGGAGGTCCGCCAGCTCAGTCACGATCACCTGCTCGACCTCGGTGTCAGCCACAATCGAGGCGGCTTTGTCCGCGATGTTGGCCAGCACCACCAGCGCCCGTGCGCCGGAGTCCTGCAACTGATGTTTGACTTCCCGGGCGGTGTACAGTGGGTTGGTGTTGACCACCACCAGCCCCGCGCGTAGCGCGCCCAAGAGTGCCACCGGGTACTGGAGAATGTTGGGAAGCTGGATGGCAATGCGGTCGCCCGGCTGCAGGTCCGTGTGCTGCTGTAGATAGGCCGCAAATTGGCCGGAGAGACGGTCCAGATCGCCGTAAGTCAGCGTATGGCCGAGACAGGTGAACGAATCGCTGCGTTCGTACTGCCGCAGAGCCTCATCCAGAACCGACACGACGGTACGGTCATAATCTAAGGTCATAATCACTGTACTCCATTTCAGGGCCCGCTCCGTCTTCCTGTGAACCGCGGTGCCGGGCTTGATTTAGTGTTATCTACAGTGATTATCGGTGCCCGGCCAGGGACTTGCAACCGATGTCCCGCACTTTTGCTCCGCCACCCCGACATTGCTTGCCGAAGTGGCAGAACACCGGCAACCCGCTAGCGGAACAGGTCCTCAAGGAATTGTTGCGTCTTGTGCCAAGAATCCGCATCGGCACTGGCGTCATAGCTCAGCGGGAGCTCGAATTGACGCCCCAACTCGGTCGCCTCCGGGTTGGTAAAACCATGTTGGGCACCGGCGTAGTTCACCAGTTCGTAGTCCACGTCGGCCTGACGCATTTCCTCCTCAAAGTCCGCTACCTGTTGGGCGGGCACCATCGGGTCCGCCTCGCCGTTGAACACCCTGACGGCGGCCTTCACATCTCCCGGCTGCGCCGGTGACTCTGCGGCCAACATGCCGTGATAACTCACCACCCCGTCCAGATCCACGCCGGCGCGGGCCATGTTCAACACCACGGCGCCGCCAAAACAATAGCCCAGCGCGGCGATATCATCCGGCGCCACCATGGACTGCTCACGCAACACCGAGAGCGCCTCGGTGAAGCGCGCTTTGGCCGCCTCTTTATCGCTCATCACGGCCTGCATGAACTCATTCGCCTGGCTGGGATGTTCCGCGTATTTATCCGAGCCATACATATCCAGCGCGAAGGCGGCATAACCGAGTTTGGCCAGCATCTCGGCGCGCTGACGGACATACTCGCCGTGCCCCCACCATTCATGCACGATCAATACACCCGGTCGGGTTCCGCTATGCGCATCGTCATACGCCAGGTAGCCGGTGAATGTCTCACCATCGACCTGATAATCAATTTCACGGGTCTGCAGCTCGGCCTGGGCGCTCAGGCAGACCGAAAGCAGGCTGCCGGCAAGCGTCCATCGAATCAAACGGGGGAACAGGTTGTTCATGACGAGTACTCCTTTTTCCTTTGGGGGATAAACATTGGGTAGAGCTATACGCCGCAACCACCGCCTTGTATCACTTTGGATCCTTGCTGAAACCGGAAAACCCGGGACTCACAGTTCGGCCAGCTGCCAGACATCGTACGCCGGTTCTTCGTAGGGATGGGCCGCCTTCAGGGCCGAAATGGCAGGGCGGATCAGATCGTCGGCGCACACCAGCTCGACGCGATACTCGGATACGCGCTCGACCTCGCCCTGACGCCCGAGAAACGGTTGACTGCCCGCCAGAGGTCGAAACTGTCCCTGCCCCAGACTCTGCCAGCAACAGCTGTCGTAATCACCGATACGCCCGGCCCCGGTGGCAAAGACGGCGGCTTTGACGGTTTCAAGATGGCTTTCGGGAACGAAAAAAGCCAGTTTGTACACGGCGTTTCTCCTCTCTCATCCTTTCTCGGGTCATTCGCTATTTGGCGCGATAGAGAATACCGGGGTCACACCGGACCATTTCGAACAGATGGGACGCTCCCGCCAAGCCTTCGGAGGAACCCAGAAAAAGAATACCGCCCGGCTTGAGCGAGCCGTGGATTTTTTCCAGAATCCGACGCTTGAGGTCAGCGTTAAAATAGATCAGAACGTTGCGGCAAAAGACGATATCAAATTTGCCCAAGCCCGCGTAGGAATCCAACAGGTTCCAGGCCTTGAACTCTATTCGATCCCGCACCAGCGGCTTCACCCGCCAGACGTTCTCCCGCGGGTTGTCAAAATAACGCTCCAGCCGCTCCGTCGACAGTCCGCGCACCACCGACAGGCGATCGTATTCGCCCCGCTTGGCCTGATCCAGCACAATGGATGACAGATCAGTTGCAACCACTTGTACCGGCCGGGCCAGAGCGCCCATCCGCTGACGCCGGAATTCCTCCACCATCATGCTGATTGAGTAGGGTTCCTGGCCCGAGGAACAGGCGGCAGACCAGATGCGGATCGGCCCGGCCATGCGGTGTTCGGTCTGCATCCAGGACGGCAGCAGGGTGTTACGCAGATACTCGAAGGGGTAGATGTCACGAAACCAGAACGTTTCGTTGGTGGTCATGACATCAATGACCCGCTCTTTCAGGCGACGGTTCGTATTCTGCTTGAGCGCCCGGACCAAGTCACTGAACGAGGACAATTGATACTCTTCCAGCAGGCGCCGGATGCGATTGGACACCAGGTACTGTTTATTGTCCCCCAGCGCAATGCCGCAGGCATCCTGCAGAAACTGACGAAAGTGATCAAATTCCGCCTGATCAAAATTATCGCGTTTTCCCGCCGCATTACTCATCAATACTTACCGCTCAAAAGTATGCTCCCACGGTAGCCTGAGCCACCCCTCATTCGCTCTGTTCGAGCAGATCTTCGCCCGTCATGGCTCTGACCCGGTCATTGACCTGACGCGCCAGCTCATCCGGACTGAACTTGGCCAGAAAGGCGTCCGCCCCCACTTTCTTGACCATTGCCTGATTAAAAACACCACTGAGCGAAGTGTGCAGCAAAATGTGCAGCCCCTTCAAATCCGGGTGATTGCGCACCTCGGCGGTGAAGGTATAGCCGTCCATCTCCGGCATTTCGATATCCGAGATGATCATCACCAGCGCCTCATCCGGGTTCTTACCTTGAGCGACCATATCCAGCAGATAGTCCAGCGCTTCGCGCCCGTCTTTTTTCAGGGTTGTCTGAATCCCGATGGACTGCATCACCCGCTGCACCTGCTTGCGGGCAATGACCGAGTCATCCACGATCAGGACATGCTTCTGGACTACCCGCTCGCTGATGCCGTCTTCAATGACACCTTCACTGATCTGCTCATTGACCGGAGCCGCTTCCGCCAGAATTTTTTCGACATCCACGATCTCCACCAGCTCGCCATCGACCTCGGTAACCGCCGTCAGGTAATGGGCTTTGCCGGCTCCCCGCGGTGGCGGATGGATATCGCTCCAGTTCATATTGACGATCCGGTCTACCCCACGCACCAGGAACCCCTGGGCCGTGCGGTTATATTCGGTAATGATGACAAAACTCGACCGTATGTCTTCCAGTGGCACTTTGCCCATGGCCTGATTCATATCCATGATCGACAGGGTACCGCCGCGGATATGAGCGACCCCACGTACCACCGGGTTCCGCCCGGGAATGGCATTCAGCGGCGGGCAGGGTAACACCTCTTTCACCTTGAACACGTTGATGCCATACAGCTGCCGTCCCCCCAAGCGGAACAATAGCAGCTCCAGCCGGTTTTCACCCACCAGACGCGTTCTCTGGTTCACGTTATCCAATACTCCGGCCATGGATGCCCCTTCTACCTCTGATTTCATTAAACGTTCATTAACCCACTGCCCGAGAGAATACGCCCACACCCCATACGCGGATGCCCCGGCGCTCCCCGCGAGCATTCCGCCCGACGGCACGCTCCTTGCTTCATTAGTGCCGATAGTTCCGTTAGCGGCTGAAAACCGTCACGCTTTAACCTTTACCGTCATGCACAAAGAATAGGACAAAAGATGGGTCCCTGTCGCCTTTTTCAGAGCCTGAGCCAATGCTCCCCCCGGGGAGTCGGGCCGTTGTGCGGGCGACTGGCGGGCGCATTGCTGCTGGTTCTGCTCGCCGCGCTGGCCCAGGCCACGCCGGAGAGCGCGCCATACCAGGATTTGGGCGAGCTCAGGGCCGACGTGCGCCAGTTCCTGGAGGCACACTACCGAGTTCCGTCAGTAAAGCGGACCAAGATTACCGTGGGCCGGCTCGACAGCCGCCTCCGCCTGAAAGCCTGCGAGGCCCCTCTGGCGCTGTCGGTTAGCGATGAGGAGCGCAGCGGCGGAAATCTGACAGTGCACACCCGCTGTCCCGGCCCCACCGCCTGGGCGCTGTACGTCCCGGCGCAGGTGGCGGTATACCGGGAGGTCGCCGTCGCCAGCCGGAGTCTGGGACGAGGCCACCGGATCGCCCAGGACGATATGACCATGGCATTGCGAGACACCGGCCAATTGCGTCAAGGTTTTGTCGTTGATGCAACGTCGGCTTTGGGAAAGGAGTTGCGCCGCCCGCAGAAGGCCGGCGAGCCGGTCCGGCTGGGGTTACTGATCGAGCCAACCGTCGTCGAACGGGGCGACCAGGTGCGCCTGCACGCCCGGATGGGCACCATCAGCGTTGATACCACGGGCACCGCCCTGAGTTCCGGGCGGGTGGGAGAGCAGATCCGGGTGCGGAACGACCGCTCTGAACGTATCGTCAGAGGGCGAATCACCGGACCCGGGACGGTCGACGTGATTTTATAACGCGAAATGGGTCACATTTATACACAAAGAGTATTAAAGTTATAAGGATGCCGGCCGATAGTATGGTCAGAAGCCCGCATTTTGGCTGGCTCCCGGTCTTTCGGCCGGCATCATCGAACATTTTGTTGGGGAACAAAATATGGTTATTGACTCAAACAACGGTATCAAGCCCGGCAATAACGGCGGCAACAACCGCCCCAGCACCGTGGCACCCCGAGAATCCGGTCCGCAATCCGGAGCCGCTGGCAGCAGCCCGCGTCCGGCGAGCCGTGACAGTGTTGAACTCAGTGCGGAGGCACAGAGCATGAACCGCCTGGAAGAGAACCTGGCGCAACTGCCGGATGTCGACGTCGAGCGCGTCGCGAATCTGAAACAGGCCATTGCCGAGGGTCGATTTGAAATCGACCCCGAACGCATCGCCCAGAATATGCTCAATCAGGACGACCTGCTGGGATAACCCCCCGCTGGCCCGGCGGGCCCCCAACACCGCCCGGGCCAAGCAGCATTCGATTTTCGATGATCCGCCATGACCGAGGCCAATATGACTCCCTCAGCCGAATCCGTCAGCCAGATGCTGGCACACGACGCCCAAGCCATTGAAGAGCTCAGTCAGGTGCTGTTGCAAGAGCGCGAAGCGCTGGAGCGGCGCGATTTGGACGCCCTTCCCCCGCTCATCGACGCCAAAAACCGGCTCATGGCCGCACTCGGCGAGCACGCCCTGCAACGCCAAAGCTGGCTGGATGCCGCCAGGCTTCCCCACAACCACGAAGGCTGGCAGCAGTGGTTGCACCAGCGCCCGGACACCCGCGCACAGTCCCCACAATGGCAAGAGCTCGCCGAGCACTTTGAGGCCTGTCGGGCACTCAACGATATCAACGGCAAAATCATTCAGCGCTCCCGGCAGACGGTGGGCACGCTCCTGGACCTGCTCAGAGGACAAAGTAACGACGGTCCCTCGCTGTACAACGCCCAAGGCCGCTCCGGCCCTCAGGGCGGCTCCCAGACCCTGGTCAAGGCGTGATCGCCGCTTACGTCGGCTTGTGCCGGCGTAAGGCTTTTTAGTATAGTTGCCGCCCCTGTCGGCGCCCCCGGGCTAGCGCGGCAGCCGATGTCCCCGTCGATTAACAGGATAAATCCTCCGCCTCCTAAGCGGAAGCTCCAGGTTCGAGTCCTGGCGGGGACGCCATTTTGTCGATTCAACGCCCGCAACCGGTCACCCCCAATGAACTTACTGCTGCTTGCCGACAGCGACTTGCTCAGTCCCACGGTGGCCGACCTGTCGGATAAGCGCCGACTCGACCATATTCTTCAGGTACTCAAACCCCAGCTGGGTGACAGCCTGACCGTTGGCCGGCTGAACGGCGACTGGGGTACTGGCGAGGTGACCGAACTGAGCCGGAAACGAATCCGGTTATCCCTGACGCTGAATCGCCCGCCTCCGGAACCTCTGCCCTTGACCCTGGTTCTCGCCCTGCCCCGTCCCCAACAGATCAAGCGTATATTGCAGACCGTCGCCGGTAGCGGCGTCAAAGAGCTGCACCTGATTCACAGCCGTCGAGTGGAAAAAAGCTACTGGCAGTCACCCAGCATCCATCCGGACGCGGTGGAGACTCAGCTGCAACTGGGGCTGGAACAGGGGTGCGACACGGTGATGCCGCAGGTGCACTACCATCGTCAGTTCAAACCGTTTGTGGAAGACACCCTGCCCGGGTTGATCGAAGGCCGGCGTGCCATGGTGGCCCACCCCTACGAGGCCATTGCCTGTCCTGCTCAGGTGCAGGAACCGGTCACCTTGCTGGTGGGCCCGGAAGGTGGGTTCAATGAATACGAGGTCGGCCGGCTCGGCGAACTGGGGGTTCAGGCGGTACACTTGGGGCCCCGCATTCTCAAAACCGAAGTGGCCATTCCTTTCCTTCTGGGACGCCTGTTCTGATACCCGGCCCTCAGGCGGACACGGTATGCTCCGCCAGCATGGCATCGAACGCCGACAGGGTAACGCCGGGGCTGAAATAGAACCCTTGATAGTAATGACAGCCGTAGCGCTGGAGAATATCGAACTGGGCCTCCAGTTCCACGCCCTCGGCGACCACATCGAGATCCAGCAACCGACCCATGGTAATGATGGTTTCCACCAACACCCGGTCGTTGTGATCATCCACAATATCCCGGACAAAACTCTGGTCGATTTTCAGCACGGTCACCGGTAGCTGTTTAAGGTAACTGATGGAGGAGTAGCCGGTCCCGAAATCATCCAGAGAGAAGCTGATCCCCTGCTCTGCCAGGCGCCGCATGGTGACAATCGCCTCGTCCACCTGCTGAATCACAATGCCCTCGGTCACCTCCATTTCCAGTGAATTCTCGGGTATCGGGTAGCGTTTCAAGGTGCGCAGGACGTCATCGGCAAAGGCGGCGCGCCGAAACTGCCGGGGGCTGATATTGATGCTCAGACGCATACCCGGTTTCCACCAGCCCTGCGCCTGCCAGTGCACCAGAGTTTCACAGGCGGTTTCCAGCACCCATTGGCCGACATCCAGAATCAGCCCGGACGTTTCCAGAATGGGAATGAAATCCGCCGGCGAGATCAGGCCCTTGGTGGGATGGTGCCAACGCAACAGGGCTTCGGCGCCGACAATGGTTCCGGTGCCCATATCGATTTTGGGTTGATAGTGCAGCGCAAACTGCTTGCCCTCAAGCGCCCGATGCAGATCGCCCTCCATCACCAGCTGTCGGCTGACCTTGTCCGCCATGTCCTCATTGAAAAACTCGATCGCATCGCGTCCCTTTTCTTTGACCTGGTACATGGCGGTATCGGCAAAGCGCAGCAGCTCATGCACCGAGCTGTTTTTATCCGGATAGATCACCACTCCGACACTGCAGCTGATCCGCAAATCCAGATTCTCCGTGTGGAAGGGGCGGGAAATGATACGCCGGATTTTTTCACTGATTTCCCCCGCCCGCAGCGCGGCGGTCGAAAGGTCTTTGTCCAGAACCGTCAACACCACGACAAATTCATCGCCACTGAGGCGGGCAACCAGATCTTCTTCCCGAACCGAGCTGACCAGACGCTGCGCCACCTCCTTGAGGACCTTGTCGCCCACCGGATGACCCAGTGAGTCGTTGATGTTTTTGAACTGGTCCAGATCGATAAACAGCACCGCACCGCAATAGCCATGCCGGGTCGCGCGACGGATTTCCAGATCCAGACGCTCGACCAATTGCACCCGGTTGGGCAGATTGGTCAGGGCGTCGTGATGGGCCATGTGCTCCATCTTTGCCTGGGCATTCTTGCGCTCGGTGATGTCCACGGACACGACCAGAGCCACCGTCTGATCGTAGTAATGGAGCGGCATGATGTGACTCTGCAGATAGAGTTTTTTGCCTTCGCGGGTGACAAAGGACTCTTCATTGATTTCCACATCAATGCCCTGACGAATCACCCGCTGATCGTTCTGCAGAATCAGTTCCACATCATCCACGGCATTGCGGAACAGGTCCCGTACGTCCTGTCCGCGCATGGTGTCGACATCGCGACCGACCATGCTCGCCAGCGCCTTGTTGGCAAACAGGTAGCGCCCCTCAATATCCCGGGCCCCGATCATCACCGGCAAACTGTCGATAATCTGGCGCAGATGACCTTCGCTTTTTCGCAACGCCAGCTCCACCGCGCGACGCTTGGCCAGCGACAGATCCACAGCGTTCAGCAATTGGTTACTGCTGTCGAGCAGTTGCGCCAGCTCATCGTGCCGCCCGGGCAAAGGCGTCAGGCGGCGGACACCGGGCTCTTCCGGGTTGATGCTTTTGATTTCCCGGGACAGGCGCGCGAGGGGTTTGGCCACCACAAAGTAAAAGGCAAAGAACAGCAACACCACCAGCATCGCGTTGCGAACCAGCCCGGTGATCAGGTTGAGACCCGATCGCTCATAGAACGCCTGCAGCGCCTGATCCATATCGACGGTAAACGCCAGACCACCGGAGGCGGTCTGGCCGTAGCCCGGGATTATCAGATCGGAATACAGCTCCCGGGTCTCGTCGCTGATCAGCGAGGTCAGCCACCGTGTCTGGGAGGGTTTCTGTGCGGTCTGGCCCTCGGCCAGGGTATTGCCCAACTCATCGGTGACACGCACCCCGATGACAAAGTCATAGGCCAGCAGGCCATTGACCACTTCAGCGGACAGGTCATCATCCAGGGTATGAACGGCGCGCATCGCCGGCGGCGTGGCCACTTCCATGACCCGACTGAACAACAGGTTAAGCTCCTCACGCTGGTTGTCCAGATCCAGATACAACTGCACCGAGCTCATCAACAGGCCGAGCAGAAAGGCCAGGATGATGCCGATTTTCGCCAGCCGGAAAGAAACCCCCTGGAAAAGCGACGGTTCGTTCGTCATTTATGCTTATTGTCCTGTAAATGTCGTTTGTTTCAACAATTGGTAGCTTACTCCGGTCCGCCGCCGAACGCTACCCAGGGTTTGCCCAACGCCCGGGCGACCGCCTCGTGGGTGATCTGGCCCCGGTGCACATTCAGGCCCGCCCTGAGGCCGGGGTCCCGCTTCAGTGCCTCCAGGCCATTCTGCGCCAGCGCCTGTACATATGGCAAGGTGGCGTGACTCAGCGCCAGTGTGGCGGTTCGGGCCGCCGCCGAGGGGATATTCGCAACACAGTAATGGACCACGCCATCGAGCGAAAAGGTGGGTTGACGGTGCGTTGTGGGCCGGGAGGTGGCGAAGCACCCGCCCTGGTCAATGGCCACATCCACCAATACTGCCCCCTTGGGCAAGGCCCCCAGTTGCTCCCGGGACAGCAGCTTGGGCGCCGAGTCGCCGGCTACCAGTACCGCGCCGATCAGCAGATCGGTCTGCGGCAGCGCCTGCTCCAGCGCGTTTTCAGTCGCGTACTCGCAGACCAGTCGTCCGTGAAACAGCGCATCCAGCTCCCGCAGGCGCACCAGGGACTTGTCCAGAATTCTGACCTGCGCACCCAGCCCCAAGGCCATGCGCGCCGCCTGAGTCCCCACCACTCCCCCGCCGATGATGGTGACCCCGGCCGGCGGTACTCCCGGAACCCCTCCGAGCAGGATGCCCCGCCCGCCCTGATGCAGCTCCAGGTGATGGGCGCCCGCCTGGGTGGCGAGCCGCCCGGCGACCTCGGACATGGGGGTCAACAGTGGCAGGCGTCCCGCCTGGTCCGTGACGGTTTCGTAGGCAATGCAGGACGCGCCCGAGGCCAGCAGCCCCTCGGCCTGCTCGGGGTCGGGCGCCAGGTGCAGAAAGGTGAACAAAATCTGATCGGGATTGAGCTGGCGATACTCCTCCGGCTGCGGCTCCTTGACCTTGACGATCAACTCGGCCTGGGCGAATACCGCTGAGGCCGAGTCCACCAGAGTGGCCCCAGCCGCTTCGTAAGAGGCATCATCCAGGCCGACCGCAGCGCCCGCCTCCTGTTCGACCAACACGCTGTGGCCCTGGCCCGCCAATTCCCGCACGGCACTGGGCGTCAGCCCTACACGGTATTCATCGGTTTTGATTTCCCGGGGTACGCCAATCCTCATAGACACCTCTCTGCCTGAGCCCCGTGAATAGGGCCGATGTACCCCGAGTATAGGAGCTGGGCGCCAGCCGGGCTAACTCAGGAGACTTGCAGAGCCGGGATAAACTGGTGAACGCCGGCCTCGGCCTGGGTGTCTTCCCCGGCATCGGCCACAGCATCCGGGTCCACTTTCAATCCCGCGAAGTCAAACAGCGCGGTATCCGCCAGCTGAGAGGGGGCCACATTGCGGATGGCGGAAAAGATGGTCTCGGTGCGTCCGGGGTACTGACCTTCCCAGTCGGTCAGCATCTGCTTGATCACCTGCCGCTGGAGGTTCTCCTGGGAACCACAGAGGTTGCAGGGAATGATCGGGAACGCCTTGTACTCGGCAAAATCCGCCAGGTCCTGCTCTTTGCAGTAGGCGAGCGGGCGAATCAGGACATTGCGCTTGTCATCGGCGAGCAGCTTGGGCGGCATGGCCTTGAGTTTGCCACCGTAGAACATGTTGAGGAACAGGGTCTCGATGATGTCGTCCCGGTGGTGACCCAGGGCGATTTTGGTCGCCCCGATCTCGTTGGCGAAGCTGTACAGGGTACCGCGCCGAAGCCGCGAGCAGAGCCCACAGGTGGTTTTGCCCTCGGGAATCACGTCTTTGACGATGCTGTAGGTGTCGCGTTCGATGATATGGTAAGGCACCCCGACCTGTTCGAGGTATTCGGGCAGTATGTGCTCGGGAAAGCCGGGCTGTTTCTGATCCATGTTGACGGCGATCAGTTCGAAGCGGATGGGGGCGGTTTTCTGTAGGCTCATGAGGATGTCGAGCATGCCGTAGGAGTCTTTGCCACCGGAGAGGCAGACCATGATCCGGTCGCCCTCTTCAATCATGTTGTAATCGGCAATGGCACTGCCGACCTGACGACGCAGGCGCTTTTGCAGTTTGTTGTATTCGAGGCGCTCTTTGCGCACGGCGGGCTGGCTCATAATACTCTCAATGTTCGACGGTCCGAAAAATGCCGCCATTGTACGGATTTTAGCCGCCCCAGGGAATTGCCGCTCTAAGCGGCAACCGTCTGCCGCATTTCCTACTGAAACCTGGCTCTTTTGGGACTTCGCATAGAGGGCTGCGGGAGGGAAGGTCTCTTTGAGACACGCCGTGAACCCATCCATGGGGGCTCATTACCCGCCGTCCAGGCGGGTAACGGTCTCAAAGAGACCTTCCCTCCCTCCGCTGTGCAAACATAACGTTTCGGGAAATAGCCAGCCCAGCAAACACATGCTTGAGGTGCGTGAAACGGGCTACCTCCACCGCCCTTGACGTTGGTACTAGCGGAGGGAGGGTAACCCCCTTTGGGGACGTCACCGGCCTGGATGGCCGGTGCAGAGCTTACAGGGACGTATTCACAGCGGTCCCCAAAGGGGGTTACCCTCCC
>NZ_DGMV01000091.1:0-4113 GCF_002388575.1 Marinimicrobium sp. UBA4509 | reverse complement strand
TCCCCAAAGGGGGTTACCCTCCCGCAGCCTTCTCTGCGAAGTCCCAAAATTTCGATCTGCACAATATGGCACACCCATTGCAAACTCACTCGTAACCGGCAAAGAACCGTCCGTTTTATCGACCTGGAATACGAGTCACCTATGGCCCTGTTGCGAGCACTGCTGCAAAAACTCTCCGCCAACGAACCCGCTGAGCGGCCGGCGCCCACGCCACAGGCTCCTGCGCCCGAAGCCGAGTGCGTCAAACACCTGCGCCCGCTCGCCGAACGTCGGCAACTGCTCGCCGTGCGCCATCAAGGCAGCGAATACCAAAGCCTCATCCTCGCCCTCGACACCCAACGGCAACTCCTCTGGCTCGACGAACTCTTCCCCCGGGCACTCAATCTCGAACCTGGCGACGAACTGACCGTCAGCTACCACGAAAACGGCCGCCTGTTCGAATTCAGTGCCCCGGTGGTGGGCTGGAGTACGCCCCAGAGAAGCGGTGGGCTCGCCCTGCCCTTGCCCGAACAGTTCTATCTCGGCCCCCGACGCCGTTGGCCCCGCCTCGACGTCTTCGGCTGGTACCCGATCAGCGCCCGCCTCGGTGTACCCGGGCTCTCCCCCCTGTGCGGAGAAATCCTCAACCTGTCCGCGGGCGGTATACGACTCGGACTCACCGGCGACTGGCGGCCGTTCCTGCACCACCGGGACATACTCCCGCTGTGCGAATTCACCGTCGCCCCGGGGCTCAAGGTTCGCTGCCGGGTGCGCGTCTGCGCGTTCAATCTCAGTCAGCGGCCCTGGCGTCAGACCCGGGTCAGCCTGTCTTTTGTCGACTTGCCTTCCGATACCCAAAATGCCCTGGCGGCCTTTGTGACCAACCAACAGAGCCGTGCACTGGCCGCCGCCTGAACGCGTGAGAATTCACTCAACTTAACGTCCGTGCGGTCGATAACGCCAGTAGGAGGACTACCCTTAAAGGGGTAGTTTCATCTAACATCGGCCAACAAACGCCGACTAGAAGTGATCGCGGTAACCGCTGAGGACACTGTATGCGCAACAACGGCCCCGTAACCGGCCGCAATATTCCGGTGAAACCCGGCGATGAACTGGTTTCATCAACGGACACCAAAGGCACCATCCAGTTCTGCAATGACACCTTTCAGGAAATTTCGGGCTTTACCCGGGACGAGCTGATCGGCCAGCCGCACAATATGATTCGCCACCCCGAAATGCCCGAGGCAGTCTTCGGTGTGATGTGGGGCGCGCTGAAAAGCGGTCGGCCCTGGATGGGTATTGTCAAAAACCGGTGCAAGAGCGGCGATCACTACTGGGTGGATGCCTACGTCACCCCCCTCAAAGACCGCGGCCAGGTACAGGGTTACGAGTCGGTGCGGGTTCACCCGGACGCGGAGCGGGTTGCCCGGGCCGAGGCGAGCTATCGACGGATGCGTGCCGGCAAGCCGGCCTGTCCGCGCTGGTTGAGCCTGTGGCATGCGACTCGAACACCGGTTCAGATCGGCGGCATTGCATTGCTCGTGCTATTACTGGGCAGCTGGCTGCTGGGATTGCTGACCCCGACCGTGGCGCTTGCCGCCCTACTGGGGAGCGCGGTCATCGGTGGTGCTACCCAGGCACTACTGGTACAGCACCTCAGCGAAAGCCTGAGCCGAGCCCGCGCCATTATGCACGACCCGATCGCGGCCTATATTTACACCGGTCGCAGTGACGCTTTGGGTGAAATCGAGTTTGCGCAATTGGCGCTGCGGGCGCGCCTGCGCACTGCTCTGGGGCGCTTTGGCGAATCCGCCCGGGAGTTGCACGGCCACGCCGCGCAGGCGCAGGCGCAGGCAGCACAAACCCACCGGGGTATGGACGAACAGCAGCGGGAAACCACTCGGGTGGCCGTGGCCATGCAACAGATGGCCCAGGCGGTGCAGGAAGTGGCCAGCGGCGCCTCGGACACCTCCGTGGCCACCCAAAGTGCCCTTGGCGAAGTCCAGCGCGGCGGCACGGTCATCAATACCGCCAGCGGCGCGATCGGGGACCTGTCTCGGCAGGTGGACAACCTGGGGCAAGTACTGGAGCGTCTGACCGCCGACAGTGGCGAGATTGCCAAGGTGGTGGATGTCATTCGGGGTATTGCCGAACAGACCAACCTGCTGGCGCTGAACGCGGCGATCGAAGCCGCCCGCGCCGGTGAGCAGGGGCGCGGGTTTGCGGTGGTGGCCGATGAGGTGCGCACCCTGGCTCAACGTACCCAGGACTCCACCGGGCACATTCGCAACATCATTGAGAAGCTCGGTGAAGCCACGGGGCAAGCTGGGGAGAGTATGGAGCAGTGTCTGAGTCTGGTCGATCGTAGCGTGGGCGAAATGGACAATGTACAGCAGGCGCTGTCGACCATTTCCGCCGCTGTGGAAAAAATCGATCAGATGTCACACCAGATTGCCTCCGCCGCCGAGGAGCAGTCGGCGACGGCCGTGGATATCGAACAGAACACCCAGCATATCAGCGACATTTCCGACCGCACCCAGAAAGAGGTCGCCGAGGCAGAAGCGCTCAACAAGGAAATGGAGCAGTTGTCAGAACGTCAGCTGAACCTGATTGTGCGTTTCGATTAACCGCCGTTTAGACGGGCACCGCGTCACTCATTGACGCGGGCCACCGGCTGGCGCAGGGTGACAAACTCTTCCGCCAGGGTCGGATGAATACCGATGGTGCGATCAAAGTCCGCTTTGGTCGCACCGGCGGTCATGGCCACACCCAGGCCCTGCATGATCTCACCCGCCTCAGGCCCCACCATGTGGCAACCCAGCACCCGGTCCGTATCCCGATCGACGATCAGTTTCACCAACGCCCGCTCGTCCAGATCCGGCAGGGTATATTGCATCGGGCGGAAGGCGCCCCGGTAAATATCCACGTGAACGCACTCCTTTCTGGCTTCTTCCTCGGTCAGACCGCAGCTTGCCATGGGCGGCTGACTGAACACCGCGGTGGGAATGTGCCGGTAGTCCACCCGCTCATTCATGCCGCCGAACAGGTTGCGGGCCAGGGCCATTCCCTGAGCCAGGGCAACCGGCGTCAGTTCATCGGGCCCGGTCACGTCGCCCAGTGCGTAGATGGACGGCTCGTCGGTCTGAAATTCCTCGTTCACCTGAATACGGCCCGCATCACTCAACCGCACCGCCGTGTTCTCCAACCCGAGCCCATCGGTTTTCGGCTTGCGCCCGGTAGCGTACATGACCTGCCCGACCGATAGCGTATTTCCCTGATCGGTATGAACCGTCAGCACATCGTCCGCGTTTTTCTCAATACGAGTGATGTCGGTGTTAAAGTGCAGGTGGATGCCTTTCTTGGGTAGCTCCTGCGCCAGATGCGTCCGCATATCCTCATCGAAACCACGCAGAAACAGCTCCCCGCGATAGCACAAGTGGGTTTCAACACCGAGGCCATTAAAAATCCCGGCAAACTCCACCGCGATATAACCACCGCCAACGATGACGATGCGCTCGGGAAGACTGTCCAGATAAAACGCTTCGTTGGAGCTAATGGCGTGCTCGACACCTGGCACTTCCGGCATCCAGGGCCAACCGCCCACAGCAATCAGGATGCGTTCGGCGGTGTAGGTATTGTCGCCTACGGCGACGGTGTGCCCGTCAACCAAGCTACCGGTGCCGTTGATGATTTCTACCCCAGCGGTGTTGAGCAGTTTGTCGTACACCTGATTGAGCCGTTCGATTTCGCGATCTTTGTTTGCACGCAGTTCCTGCCAATCAAACTTGATGGCCCCAGCGTGCCAGCCATAACCGGGGGCGGCGTGAAAGGTTTCTCGGTAGTGGGAAGCAAACACAAACAGTTTTTTGGGCACGCAACCGACATTGACGCAGGTACCACCAAGGTAGCGTTCTTCGATAATGCCCACTCTCGCCCCAAACTGCGCCGCAAACCGACTGGCCCGAACCCCACCGGACCCCGCGCCGATCACCAGCAAATCGTAATCGTATTGGCTCATTTTTGTCATTGCTCCTGTCGGTTTTCGTTCTCGAAACATTAGTCAACATTTAATCAATCGCAGCGTCACGACCGGTTCGGGAAGGGGGATACCTTTTCAAGACACGCCGTAAACCC
>NZ_DGMV01000075.1:11854-31972 GCF_002388575.1 Marinimicrobium sp. UBA4509 | reverse complement strand
CTTCGCTTATCCGCCCTACGGATGGCACGGCAGTTTGCGTAGGGCGGATAAGGCCAAAGGCCGCATCCGCCGTAACCCAAACGATCCGCCGTAACCGCAGCGATGTAGGGTGGATAAGCGCAAAGCGCGTCATCCACCGCTTACCCGAGAGCATCTACCCCACGATCCACTAACCAGGAGTTGGTAACAATGAAAATTCTGTTGGCCATCCTGATAGTGCTATTCACCGCCCTGCAATACCGCTTGTGGATTGCAGAAGGAAGTTGGGCAGACGTGACGCGACTGGACCGCGACATTCGGGCGCAGGAGCTGGCCAACGAGCGGCTCAAAGCGCGCAACCGTCGGCTGGCCGTGGAAGTGGATGAACTCAAGGAAGGGCTGGACAGCATCGAAGAGCGGGCCCGAGAGGATTTGGGCATGATCCGCGACGGCGAGACCTTCTTCATGGTCGTCGATCCCCAAGAATAAACCGACCTCAGACGTCTTCGGAAACGTATATGGGCAATCACCTCCGTTCCGATGCCTCGAACCCTTGCTGGGCCATTGTTCCCGCAGCGGGTATTGGCACCCGCATGCGTTCAGATCTGCCCAAGCAGTATCTGCGGCTGCGAGGCAAAACCCTTCTGGAACATACGCTGGAACGTCTACTGGCCATTCCCGACCTGGCCGGAGTGGTGTTGGCTCTGAGCCCGACTGACCCCTACTGGGAGCAGTTGCCGCTGGCCGGCAATGTCCGGATTGCGGTTGTCGATGGCGGCAGTGAACGCAGCCGCTCTGTGCTCAATGCCCTGAACTACCTGACCCTGCAAGCTGAGGCGGAGGACTGGATTCTGGTGCACGACGCCGCCCGTCCCTGTATCACGCCCAGTGCCATTGCCAGCCTGCGGCGACACACCGCCAATCATCCCGTGGGTGGCATTCTCGGCGTTCCGGTGGGGGATACCCTCAAGCGTGTCGGTCCCCGCAACGTGATTCTCGATACCTGCGACCGGCGAGGACTCTGGCAGGCGCAGACGCCACAGCTGTTCCGCTACCAGTTGCTGCATCAGTGCCTGGCTCGGGCCTTGGGGCAAGGTGAGGTGGTGACCGATGAGGCATCGGCGATGGAGCTGGCAGGCTATCAGCCGCTGATGGTTGAAGGGCGCACCGACAATATCAAAGTGACCCGGCCGGAGGATCTGGCTCTGGCCGAGGCGATTTTACAGCGACAGGAGCAACACTGATGCGAGTGGGACAGGGCTTCGATGTGCACGCCTTCGGGCCGGGCGATAAAGTAGTGATCGGTGGTGTGGCCATTGCGCACGACCGGGGGCTGGTCGCCCACTCGGACGGCGACGTGCTGCTGCATGCCCTATGCGATGCGCTATTGGGCGCTGCCGCCCTGGGAGACATCGGTCGGCATTTTCCGGACACCGATCCGGGCTTCAAAAACGCCGATAGTCGGGCGCTGTTGCGCATGGTTTACGCCAAGGTCCGGGCGCAGGGGTGGCGGTTGGTCAATGCGGATATGACGGTGATTGCCCAGGCTCCGAAAATGGCCCGTCACGTCCCCGCCATGATTGAGCGGATCGCGGATGATCTAAGCTGCACCACGGGACAGCTCAACATCAAGGCCACCACCACCGAGCGGCTGGGTTTTACCGGCCGGGAAGAGGGCATCGCCGCTCAGGCGGTGGTGCTGCTCGAGCCGCAACAACCCTGAGGACGCTTTCCGTATGCCGGTAAATGACGCGGATTACCGGGCACCAACATGGCTGCCCGGCGGACATCTCCAGACACTGGTGCCCCGCTATATTCGTCGTCTGACACTGACCGGTGAGCCGGTAGACATCGACTTACCCGATGGCGACCGGTTGCACGCCGAGTTGTATCGCAGCCCTGAACCGGATGCTCCGCTGCTGATTCTCTCTCACGGCCTGGAGGGCAGTGCCCGTAGTGGTTATATCCTCGGGACTACCCGGGCGGCGCTGGCCAAGGGCTGGTCGGTACTCGCCTGGAATCTGCGCAGTTGCGGTGACCAGCTCAATCGTACCCCGCGTATCTACCACTCGGGCTGTAGTGATGATCTGGACGCGGTGATCAGCTGGGCCACGGGTGCGGGCTTTCCCCGCCTGCATCTGGGAGGCTTCTCGCTCGGGGGCAACGTCACCCTGAAGTGGCTGGGTGAGCAGGGCGAGGCGGCGCGCGAGCGCGGTGTGGAGGCGGCGGCTACGGCCTCGGTGCCGCTGGACCTGCTCGCGTGCGTGTTGACTCTGGAGCGTCCGGCCAACTGGCTGTACCACAAACACTTTGTCCGTTCGATGAAACGTCGGCTCAAAGCCAAGGCCGCCCAATTTCCCGGGCATTTCGATCTGCAGCGACTGAAGCAGATGAAAACCCTCTGGGCTCTGGACGAGCACTACACGGCGCCCCTCAATGGCTTTCGCGATGCGGCCGACTATTACGCCCGCTGCAGCAGCCGATTTTTTCTGCGGGATATCCGCGTTCCCACCCTGCTGGTTACCGCGCGCAACGACCCCTTCTTCAACGATCGCTGTTTCCCGACCGAGGAAGCCGAGGCCCATGACCATCTGATTTTTGAAGCGCCCCGCACTGGTGGCCACGTCGGATTCTGGCAGGGCCCGGGTGACTGGTGGCTTGAGCGACGATTTTTGCAACACTTTGGCCGGGAGATGCCATGACCCTCGAGTTTGACATCCGAATGCCCACCGCCTGGGGCGGCCCCCGAGTGTCCGCCGGATTTCGGGTGACACCGGAAGATTTTCAGGTGGACGAAATCCTCGGGTTTGAGCCTGAGGGCGAGGGCGAACACTGGCTGGTTCAGGTTCGCAAACGCGGTGACAATACCGCCTGGGTGGCTGGGCAATTGGCGCGCTGTGCCGGTGTCACCAGTCGGGATGTGGGCTTCTGTGGCCTCAAGGATCGCCACGCGGTGGCCACACAGTGGTTCAGTATCTATCAACCCAAAGCCGTGGAGCCAGACTGGACTGCATTGGAACAGACCGGCCCCACCGTGCTCAGCTGCTCCCGTCATTCGCGCAAGCTGCGCCGGGGCCAGCACCAGGCCAACCACTTCGTCATTCGACTGCGGGCGGTGCAGGCCCTGGAAGATGGCGCCCTGGAACGGCTTGAACAGACGCTGGTCCGGGTGGCGGAGCAGGGGGCGCCCAACTACTTTGGTGAGCAGCGCTTTGGCCGAGACGCGGGCAACTTGCATCAGGCGCAGCGCTGGCTGGTGGAGGGTGAGCGTATCAAGAACCGCCAACAGCGGGGCATGGTGATGTCCGCCGCCCGCTCCTGGCTGTTCAATCAGGTACTGGCGGAACGTGTGCGTGAGGGTACCTGGCTTGAGTGCCTTGCGGGCGAACCGCAGGATGAACCTTCCGGCCCGCTCTGGGGCCGTGGTCGACTGATGAGTGACGCCCAGACCGCTCAGTTGGAATCCCGGGTGTTGGCACCCTGGAAAGGCTGGTGCGACGGCCTGGAACATGTTGGCCTGAACCAGGAGCGACGCGCCCTGGCACTAAACCCTCAGGGTCTGGCATGGCACTGGGAGCAGGGCGACATGGTGCTGTCTTTTGCCCTGCCGCCGGGGACCTTTGCCACCGCATTGCTGGCGGAGGTGGCCCAGCTCGATACGACCCAGATGGAAGCAGCTCGGGGCGCCACTGTGCTATAGTGATCGCTTTTCATCAGAACAATATTGACGGCTAGAATTCCGGGGAAATACGCAGTGACGAGTCTTAATTTGGAAGGTGTGGGAATGACCTCCCAGCGCACGCGGGAGCGTCTGGTGCAAAGGCTGGCCGACAAGGGCGTCACCAATCTGCAGGTGCTGGACACTCTGCGCAACACGCCCCGGCACTGGTTTCTGGATGAAGCGTTGTCCCATCGCGCCTACGAGGACACCGCGCTGCCCATCGGCTATGGCCAGACACTCTCCCAGCCCTATATCGTCGCTCGAATGACGGAAATTCTGCTCGGTGCCGCCGGCAAACGACTGCACAAAGTGCTGGAAGTGGGCACTGGTTCAGGCTACCAGACCAGCATTCTGGCGCAGTTGGTGGACGAAGTGTACAGCGTCGAGCGGATCAAGCCTCTGCAGGATAAGGCCCGTGAGCGGCTGCGGGAGTTGGGGTTGCGCAACGTTCACCTCAAGCACGCCGATGGCGGTTTCGGTTGGCCGGAGGCGGGGCCGTTTGACGGTATCCTGAGCACCGCCGCACCGCGCTTTGTTCCCCAGGGGTTGCTGAATCAATTGGCGCCAAACGGCGTGCTGGTTATCCCGGTGGGCGATCAGACCCAATCCCTCAACCTGATCATTCGCGATGGTGACAGCGAGAACTTTGTGACCCAGGTGCTCGAACCGGTCAAGTTCGTTCCGCTGCTCTCCGGCACCAGCCGCTGACGTTTCATGTCTGATTTTGCTGCCCAATGACAAGGACTCCCATGACCCTGCAAGCCCGACTGATTCTATGCCTGAAAGGGATGGCGATGGGGGCGGCTGATGTGGTTCCCGGTGTATCCGGTGGGACCATTGCGTTTATCTCCGGAATCTATGAAGAATTGATCGATTCTCTGCGGCGTTGGACACCCGCAGCGCTGGGCATCTGGCGGCGGCAGGGCACGGCCGCCTTTTGGCGCCACGTCAATGGCGGCTTTCTGCTGACGGTCTTTGGCGGCGTACTGCTCAGCATCTTTTCCCTGGCGAATCTGGTGCACTATCTGCTGGAATTTCATCCCCTGCTGGTCTGGGGGTTCTTTTTCGGACTTGTGGTGGCGTCGGTCGTTTATATCGGGCGACAGCTGCCGCTTCGCTCTCCGGTCATCTGGTTGGGACTGGGCCTTGGCACCCTGGTGGCGCTGGCAATCTCGGTAGGCAAGCCGGTTCAGCTGCCCGCCGAGTGGTGGATGGTGTACCTCGCTGGCTGCATCGCAATATGCGCCATGATCCTTCCCGGCGTTTCCGGCAGTTTCCTGTTGCTGCTGATGGGGATGTACCCGGTGTTTATTCAGGCGGTGGTGGATCTGAATTGGTGGATACTGGCGTGCTTTCTCGCGGGCTGTGTGACCGGCCTGTTACTGTTTTCCCACTTTCTGGGCTGGCTGTTGCGACATTATCATGACCGGACGCTGGCGGTGCTGACCGGCTTTCTGGTGGGCTCGTTGAACATTATCTGGCCCTGGAAGCATACTCTGGAGACCTATACCAATCGTCACGGTGAGCAGGTACCGTTGGTTCAGGAAAACCTGGTGCCGTGGCACTATGAGAATATTGTCGGGTCTGACCCACAGACAGCAATGGTTCTGGTTCTCATGGCGTTGGGGTTGTTGCTGGTGCTCGCCCTGGAATTTTGGGCGAAACGGTCGACTCATTAATAATTCACAGTGGCAACCCGTATTTTAGAGTATTTTCTAATAAGGGCCCGGCGTTAATTGCGAATCCAAATAAACGGGGCCTTCGCATCAGCCCTTAACGTGAGTGTGTTTATGCAGGACTGGTCAACCCACCGCTGGAGGAAATACGGCCCACTGGTTTATATATTGATCAGTTTGGTGGTTCTGGGAGGCTGCGCTACCCAGCGGGCGGATGTGGTGGAGCGGGGCCAGCCGCCGGGTCGGGAGATTCAGAAGCACTGGGTGAGCGCCGGAGAAACGCTCTATTCCATTGCCTGGCGCTACGACGTGGATCACCGCAAGCTGGCGCAACACAACGGTATCGGCCCACCTTTCACCATTTACCCCGGCCAGACACTGCGCCTCGATGTGCATAATATGGCCGCGCCTTCCAGGCCCTCTCCACGGGCGACGCCCCCGAAAGTCGCCAGTAAGCCGACCCCGAAAGCGCCTGCTGACCGTCAAGAAAATAAAACATCTCGCCCAAAGGCGTCTGCCGCCCCGGCCCTGGTTGCGGGCAACCCCGATTGGCGGTGGCCCGTGAAGGGGCGGGTGATTGCCGCCTTCGGCGCCTCTACGGGGCTCAATCAGGGTATTGATATCAGCGGTAAATTGGGAGACTCTGTACAAGCAGCTGCTGCAGGGCAAGTGGTTTATGCGGGCAGCGGGCTGCGTGGGTATGGCAATCTCGTGATCATCAAACACAATGACACGTACCTCAGCGCTTATGCCCACAACCGTCGCCTGAAGGTAGCCGAAGGTGACGCGGTAAAAGCAGGAGAGGTGATTGCCGAAATGGGTTCCAGTGGCACCGACAGTGTGCGTCTGCACTTTGAAATTCGGCGTGATGGGAAACCCGTTGACCCAATTGGGTATCTACCCAAACGTTAACGCTAAACGTTAACAATAGTGTCGCAGTATAACGATAACTTGGGTTAAGGCTGTTGGATGCCATAGGGGCGGCACCAGGAGCCGTATGTAGAGCGAGGGGTGATCTATGGCACTGCAAGAACGGGATACAAAAGCGGATCGTGAGTCAGCCGCGGCGGTTCACGAAATTGATTTTAATGATGATGTTGTGGTTGAAGAGGAACCGACCACCGCAGCACCCACCTCCGCCCGACGAGGGCGCGCCACCGCTGATCGGCACTCCGACGATCACTTCTCCAAAAGTCTCGATGCGACACAACTTTACCTGAACGAAATTGGCTTCTCGCCCTTGCTGACCGCCGAGGAAGAGGTCTATTTTGCCCGCCGCGCACTGCGTGGAGATGAGGCGTCCCGGAAGCGGATGATCGAAAGCAATCTGCGTCTGGTGGTGAAAATTTCACGCCGCTACGTCAATCGGGGTCTGGCCCTGTTGGATCTGATTGAAGAGGGCAACCTGGGGTTGATCCGCGCGGTCGAGAAGTTTGACCCGGAGCGGGGTTTCCGCTTCTCCACCTACGCGACCTGGTGGATCCGTCAGACCATCGAGCGGGCGATCATGAACCAGACCCGCACCATCCGTCTGCCCATTCATGTGGTGAAAGAGCTCAATATCTACCTGCGGGCGGCTCGGGAGCTGACCCAGAAGCTGGACCACGAACCCTCCTCGGATGAAATCGCCACGCTGTTGCACAAGCCGGTGGCCGACGTGGAGCGTATGTTGGGGCTGAATGAGCGGGTCACGTCGGTGGACAGCCCGGTGGGCAATGCCTCCGATCGGACCGTGGTGGACACCATCCCGGACATCAACAACTCCGACCCCGCTTTTCTGATGCAGGATGGCGATCTAAATGACAGTCTGGATCGTTGGCTGGACGACCTGAGTGAAAAGCAGCGTGAAGTCCTGGCCCGGCGTTTCGGGTTGCGTGGCCATGAGGTGTGCACCCTGGAAGAGGTGGGCCATGAAATCGGATTGACCCGAGAAAGGGTGCGCCAGATTCAGGTGGAAGCTCTGAAGCGGTTGCGGGAAATCATCGAAAAGCAGGGGCTCAATAGCGAGGCGCTGTTCAGCGTTTGATGCGGTACCTCTGTCTGAGGTACAAAAAAGCCGGGCTTTGATGGCCCGGCTTTTTTGTGGCTGCAGATTTGTCGGTGCAGACGGTTCAGCGTTCGAGGTACTGCAGTTTCCCTTCCACACCATCCCACTCTTCGGCGTCCGCCGGAGCGTCTTTCTTCTCGGTAATATTGGGCCAGACTTCCGCCAATTCGGCGTTCAGCTCCAGGAACACTTCCTGCCCTTCGGGCAGTTCATCTTCCGAGAAGATGGCATCCACCGGACACTCGGGCTCACACAGAGCGCAGTCAATGCACTCGTCCGGGTGAATCACCAGGAAATTGGGGCCTTCATAAAAGCAGTCAACGGGGCAGACTTCAACGCAGTCTGTGTGTTTGCATTTAATGCAGTTTTCCCCAACAACAAATGTCATAGCGGACTCCAGCTAACACGGTTCGGATTTTGGGCGCTTATTCTAGCAGTATTCTTAGCTTTTGCCAGTCATAAGCGCCTTTAGGGCATAAAGTTGCTCCAGCGCCTCACGGGGGCTGAGATCATCCGGCTGAACCTCGCCCAGCGCTTCCACCACCGGGTGGGGCGCGCTGTCGAACAGGCCGCCCTGAACGGGCGTGTCGGCCGCCGGTGCTGGTTCGGGTTTGGGTGGCTGGGGAGTCGAGCTGCCGCGCTGGGCGTCGCCCTCCAGTTCCGCCAGTTGGGTCTTGGCCTGGGCCAGCACGCCATCGGGTATGCCCGCGAGTTTGGCCACCTGCAGGCCGTAGCTCTTGCTCGCCGGCCCCTCCTGAACCTTGTGCAGAAAGACAATGCTGTCGTGGTGCTCGGTGGCATCCAGGTGGACATTGACGATGCCCGGTAGCTCGTCGGGCAGCCGGGTCAGTTCAAAGTAGTGGGTGGCGAACAGGGTGTACGCCTTGACGTTTTCCGCCAGATGGCGGGCGCAGGCCCAGGCCAGGGCCAGACCGTCAAAGGTACTGGTGCCCCGGCCGATCTCGTCCATCAGCACCAGGCTGCGCGGCGTGGCGTTATGCAGAATGTTGGCGGTCTCGGTCATTTCCACCATAAAAGTGGAGCGCCCACCGGCCAAGTCATCGGAGGAGCCGATCCGGGTAAAGATCCGGTCCAGCATGCCCACTCTCGCTTCCGCTGCGGGCACAAAGCTGCCGATATGGGCCAGCACGGCGATCAGCGCCGCCTGGCGCATGTAGGTGGATTTACCGCCCATGTTCGGACCAGTGACCACCAGCATGTGGCGCTGATCGCCAAAGCACAGATCGTTGGGCACAAAGGGTGCGTCGCTGACGTGCTCGACCACCGGATGTCGCCCGCCCTGAATGTTGATACCGGGGTCGGCGTTCAGGATGGGGCGGCTCCAGCCAAGGCTGTCGGCGCGTTCGGCCAGATTGGTCAGCAGGTCCAGCTCCGCCACGGCGGCGGCGGACTGCTGCAGGGGGATCAGGTCGTCGTTGAGAATGTCGATCAGCTGATCGTAGAGCAGCTTTTCCCGGGCCAGAGCGCGACTTTTGGCGGACAGCGCCTTGTCCTCGAATTCTTTCAGCTCCGGGGTGATGAAACGCTCGGCGTTTTTCAGGGTCTGGCGGCGGATATAGTCCGCCGGGGCCTGTTCGGCCTGGGCGCGGCTGAGCTCGATAAAGTAGCCGTGCACCCGGTTGTAGCCCACCTTCAGCGTGCTGATGCCGGTGCGCTCTCGCTCCCGGGTTTCCAGGTCCACCAGGTACTGGCCGGCGTTGTTGCTGATATTGCGCAGCTCGTCCAGTTCTTCATCGTAGCCCTCGGCGATCACGCCGCCATCGCGAATGACCACCGGTGGATTTTCAATCAGGGCGCGTCCCAGCAGATCAACGGCCTTGGGGAATTCTCCCAACTGTTGTGCCAGCTCGGACAGGTGCGGCGCGCCGAGCTTGGCCAGCTCGCTGCGCAGCTCCGGGTAGCAGGCCAGGGAGGCGTGCAGCCGGGCGAGATCCCGCGGGCGGGCCGAACGCAGGGCCAGGCGACCGAGGATCCGCTCCATATCGCCGATGCGTTTGAGAATCCGGTGGATCACCTCGAAGGTGTACTGATGTTGCAGCTCGGCCACCGCGTCCTGACGGGATTGCAGAATCGGCAGGTCGCGCAGCGGGCGGTTCAGCCAGCGGCGCAGCAGACGGGAGCCCATGGCGGTAGCACAGCGATTCAGGACGCTGTACAGGGTGTTTTCTTCGGTACCCCCGAGGTTTATGTCCAGTTCCAGATTGCGCCGGGTAGCGGCATCCATGATCACCGCCTGGTCCCGGTTTTCGTGGCTCAGGCCGCGCACGTGGGGCAGGGCGGCGCGCTGGGTTTCCCGGGCGTAGTTGAGTAGACAGCCGGCGGCGGCGATGGCGGCGTCCAGATGGTCGCAGCCAAAGCCTGCCAGATCCTGGGTGCCGAACTGTTGGGTCAGCAGGCGCCGGGCGCTGTCCAGCTCGAACTCCCAGGGGCCCCGGCGGCGCACGCCCTTGCGGTTCTCCAGCAGCTCGGGCGTGGTCAGGTCGTCGCTGACCAGCAACTCGGCGGGGCGCAGTCGCTGCAGCTCACCGAGGGCCGCGTCCAGCCCCTCGACCTCCAGCACGTAAAAACGGCCGCTGGCGATATCCAGAGACGCCAGTCCATAGGTGTCGCCCTGCTGGTGCAGGGCCACCAGCAGGTTGTCCCGACCGGAGTCCAGCAGGGCTTCGTCGCTGACGGTGCCCGGCGTGACGATGCGCACCACTTTGCGCTCCACGGGCCCCTTGGACGTCGCCGGGTCGCCGATCTGCTCGCAGATGGCCACCGACACGCCGGCCCGCACCAGCTTGGCCAGGTAGCCGTCGGCGGCGTGAAACGGAATGCCCGCCATGGGAATGGGCTCACCGTTGGACTTGCCGCGGGCCGTGAGGGTCACGTCCAGCAGTTCGGCAGCCCGCTTGGCGTCGTCGTAGAACAATTCGTAGAAGTCGCCCATGCGATAGAACACCAGCTCCTGCGGGTGCTCGGCCTTGATTCGCAGGTACTGCTGCATCATCGGCGTGTGCTGGCTTGGGGCGTCGGATGTTTTGCTCATAAAACGGCGTTGCCTGGGTGTTATCGGGTGATTGGAAGCTGCGCTATTCTACGGAATTCATCCGGGGCTTGCACTCGTCTCGCGCCTGGCATACCTTGAGCCCATGACCGAACCCCTGACCACTTCCGCCGCCGAACAGCAGGCCCTCGCGACCCGCCTGGGACAGGCGCTGACGGCAAACCACTGGACAGTGGCCGCGGCGGAATCCTGCACCGGTGGTGGCATTGCCGCCGCGATCACCGACATTCCCGGCAGTTCGGGTTGGTTTGGCTATGGTCTGGTGACTTATTCCAATGACGCCAAGGTCCGTCTGTTGGGCGTTCCCGAGCAGATGCTGATACAGAACGGTGCGGTCAGTGAATCGGTGGTGCGCGCCATGGCGGAGGGTGCGGCGCGGATTTCTGGCGCGGATCTGGCCATTGCGGTGAGCGGCGTTGCCGGGCCGGAAGGTGGCTCAGAGGAAAAACCGGTGGGTACCGTCTGGTTGGGGTGGGCGTATCGGCGCGGCGAGACGCTGCTCAGCGATGCTCACCTGCATCGGTTTGAAGGCGATCGGGCCGCCGTGCGAGGGCAGACCGTGACTGCTGCGTTGCAGCAGTTGTTGGCTTTGACTACGGGCGGCAAGACTACTGTATAAATATCGAGTTACTGTTTGCGCATACAGGTTTTTCGTGTATGCTGTCGGCAGTTGTATTGAAACCATTTCAAGTTCTAATTTCACAGCATTGATCGAGGTGTCGGATGGACGCGAATAAAGAGAAAGCGCTACAGGCCGCCTTAGGCCAGATTGAACGTCAATTTGGTAAGGGCACGGTCATGCGCATGGGCGATCGTGAGCGGGTGGCGATTCCCGCCATTTCCACGGGCTCTCTGGGGCTGGATGCCGCCCTCGGTATTGGTGGCCTGCCCAAGGGGCGGGTGGTAGAGATTTACGGGCCGGAATCGTCCGGTAAAACCACTTTGACGCTGCAGGTGATTGCCGAAGCCCAGCGCCAGGGCGGTACCTGTGCCTTTATTGACGCCGAGCACGCGCTGGACCCGATTTACGCCGAAAAACTGGGCGTGAATGTGGATGATCTGATCATCTCCCAGCCGGATACCGGTGAGCAGGCCCTGGAGGTCAGCGATATGCTGGTGCGCTCCGGTGCGGTTGACGTGTTGGTGGTGGACTCGGTGGCGGCGCTGACGCCCCGGGCGGAAATTGAAGGCGAGATGGGTGATCAGCACGTGGGCCTGCAGGCCCGCCTGATGTCCCAGGCGCTGCGTAAAATTACCGGCAACATCAAGAACGCCAACTGCCTGGTGATCTTCATTAACCAGATCCGCATGAAGATCGGTGTGATGTTCGGCAGCCCGGAAACCACCACCGGTGGTAATGCGCTCAAGTTCTACTCCTCGGTTCGCCTGGATATCCGCCGCATTGGTTCGGTGAAAGAGGGCGATGAGGTCATCGGGAACGAGACCCGAGTGAAGGTGGTGAAAAACAAGGTGGCACCGCCGTTCAAGCAAACCGAGTTCCAGATTCTGTACGGCACGGGCATCAACCGCTTCGGTGAGGTCATTGATTACGGCGTCAAGCTTGGCATCGTGGACAAGGCGGGTGCCTGGTACAGCTACAATGGCGACAAGATTGGCCAGGGCAAAAACAACGTGGTGAAGTTCCTTCATGAGAACCCCACCATTGCCCAGGAGATGGAGAAGCGGGTACGCGGCGAACTGCTGAACATCCCGGTAAAGGCCGAAGAGAAGGAAGAAGAGGAAAGCGAGGCCTGAGCCTCGCCGTCCTGTCAAACTACAAGAGACCCGGGTTGAACCCGGGTCTCTTGTCTGTGGTCCAACTGACGTGATACTCATGATATCCCTTGGGCGGAGCCTGTTGCGCCGCCAAGGCAATGCCAAGTAATAAGAGGAAAGCGGCTGTGCGACTGATTCGTTTGGGTGTTGGACTGTTGTTGGTGCTGGGCCTTCTGGCTGGCTGTACCAGTACGCCCTCGGTGGTGACCGATTACGATCCTGAGTTTTCGTTTGGAGAGCTCAACCGTTTTCGGGTTGAACTGGCCGAGCAGGAAGACGGCAACAGCCTGCTGATCTCCCCGTTCACCCTGAGTCACCTGCAGCGGGTAATTGAAAGCCATTTGGCCTCGCGCTATGAGTCTGCGGGCGAAGATGGGGAGGCGGATTTCGTGGTCCGTTACCACATCGTGGTGGAAGACCGGCTGGATGTACGCAGTTACGATCAACGCTATGGCTTTGGCTATTACGGTTATGGCCCCTGGTACCGTTACCCCTATTCCCACGGTCCCAGTCCACGGGTCTACCGCCAGGGAACCCTGATCATCGACATCGCTCGCGCTGAAGACAACAAACCGCTGTGGCGGGGTGTTGCCGAGCAGCGTCTGTATGATGGCCTGACGCCTCAGGAACAGCGTCAGCGGCTCTCTGCCGCAGTGACCGAGGTTCTGTCGAATTTCCCACCGGTACGTTGAGTCGTTATGACAGAGCGGGATGAATCGAGCGAGCCCACGATGGGCGAAGTGCGACTGGCGGCCATGAACCTGTTGGCTCGTCGCGAGCATGCTCGTGACGAGCTTCGGACCAAATTACTCAAGCGCTTTGGTTCGGAGGGTGAACGGGTTAAGACGGTGGATCAGGCGCTGGCTCGGCTGGAAGAGCAGGGGCTTCAGAGCGATGAGCGCTTCACCGAGGCATTTGTCACCGCTCGGGAGCGGCAGGGCAAGGGGCCTCTGCGTATTGCCCAAGAATTGCGGCAAAAAGGCGTTTCAGACTCTCTGATCAGCCTTTATCTCGATGAAGGGGATGAGCGCTGGTGGGATCTCGCCAATGAAGTGCGCCGAAAGCGCTTCGGTGACGCACCGGTGGAAACCCCCAAAGAGAAAGCCCGTCAGGCCCGATTCCTTCAATACCGCGGGTTTTCCCACGAACAGGCGCGAGAGGCTATCGCCAACGCTCCCAGGCATCCATGACTTTGGCAGCATAGCGGTAGCTGCCATAACTGCCGTTATAGCGTGCCAGGGCTTCCGCCAGGCGCCCCTCTGATCGTTCCAGGTAATGCTTGAGGATGGTGCAGCCGTACCGCAGGTTGGTTTCCAGGTTGATCAGGTTGTCTTCCGGTCGGCCAATCTCGTTCTTCCAGAACGGCATGACCTGCATGATCCCCTGAGCACCCACCGGTGATACCGCATAGTGATTGAAGTGGCTCTCCACCTCAATGACCGCTAATACCAGCTCGGGCTGAAGGTCGGTCTGGCGGGCCGCGCTGTGGATTTTGCGCAGCAAGCGCAGGCGTCGATCCGGATCGCGCACATAACGCTCCAGGCGTCCCGACATCAGCATCAGCCAGGCCTCGGCATCAAAGCGATCCTCGAAACTGTCCGCCGCGCGAATGTTATCGAGCAGCTTCTGCCGAAGCTGGTCATCCACTTCGATGGCCGGTTCGGCATAGGCCAGGGTGTTCGATTGCGCCCAGGCGAAGCTGGTGGCGCTCGCCATCCACAGTGCCACCAGAACACTGAACGCGGTTTTCTTCACGCCCGGCCCACGCATCGAGGTCAGTCCGCCAGGCGCTCGCGGATAAACTCGACCACCTGTTCCAGTGGAACGTCCTGAGCCTGTTCGTCCCGGCGTCCTTTGTACTCCAGAGTACCTTTCTCCAGACCGCGATCGCCCACCACTAAGCGGTGTGGAATACCCATCAGGTCGGTATTGGCGAGCATGACACCGAGGCGCGCTTTGTCTTCGTCCATGTACAGGACTTCAACGCCCAGCTCGGTGAGCTGCTGGTACAGCGTCTCACACTGTTCGGCCACCGCCGGGGATTTGTGCGGGTTGATTGGCACCAGTGCGAGCTGGAAGGGCGCAATACTCTGGGGCCAGATGATGCCATTCTGGTCATGGTTCTGCTCAATGGCTGCCGCGACCACACGGGATACCCCGATACCGTAGCAACCCATGATCATGGGTTTTTCTTTGCCGTTTTCATCCAACACGCGCGCATTCATCGCCTCGCTGTATTTGGTGCCCAGCTGAAAGATGTGGCCGACCTCAATGCCGCGCTTGATCTCCAATTGGCCCTTGCCGTCGGGGCTCGGGTCACCGGCCACCACATTGCGCAGATCCACCACGTCGTTCAGGGGTGCATCGCGCTCCCAGTTGACGCCGGTCAGGTGGTAGCCGTCCCGGTTGGCGCCACAGACGAAGTCCGCCAGCTGGGCGGCCGCCCGGTCCACCATTACGCGAATGTTCAGGCCCACCGGGCCGAGAGAGCCGACTCCCGCGCCCAGTTCTGCTTCAATGCGCTCCTCCGGGGCAAAGGTCAGCGGTGCGGCAATACCGTCGATTTTTTCGGCCTTGATGTCGTTGAGCTCGTGATCGCCGCGCAGCACCAGGGCCACTAAGGGCGCGGGGCCCTCTTCCGGGGCTTCGCCCAGTACGATCAGGGTCTTGACGGTCTGCTCCGGCGCGACCTTCAGAAAGCCTGCGACCTGTTCGATGGTGTGCTGATCCGCAGTGGCAACCTCGGTCATGGCCTCGCTGGCACTGGGGCGTGCATCGCTCGGCGCCAGGGCTTCGGCCTTTTCGATGTTGGCGGCATAGTCGCTGCCGTTACTGAACGCGATGTCATCTTCACCGCTGTCGGCCAGTACGTGGAATTCGTGCGAGAAAGCGCCGCCGATGGAGCCGGTATCGGCCAACACGGGGCGATAGGCCAGGCCAATGCGGTCAAAAATGGCGCAGTAGGTGCGGTGCATGACCTCGTAGGTTTCCTGCAGGGATTCCTGACTCAAGTGGAACGAGTAGGCATCCTTCATGGTGAACTCGCGGGCCCGCATGACACCGAACCGGGGGCGGATTTCGTCGCGGAATTTGGTCTGAATCTGATAGAAATTGGCCGGCAGCTGTTTGTAGCTGTTGATCTCACCGCGAATCAGGTCGGTAATGACCTCTTCGTGGGTGGGGCCGAGGCAGAAATCCCGCTGATGGCGGTCATTGATGCGCAACAGCTCGGGGCCGTACTGCTGCCAGCGTCCGGACTCTCCCCAGAGCTCGGCGGGCTGAACCACCGGCATCAGAACTTCCTGGGCGCCGGAGCGGTCCATTTCCTCTCGGATGATGCGCTCGACCTTGCGCAGTACACGCAGCCCGAGGGGCATCCAGGTATACAGCCCCGAGGCCAGTTTGCGGATCATGCCCGCGCGCAGCATCAATTGGTGGCTGATGACCTCGGCGTCGGAGGGCGTTTCTTTCAGTGTGGCGATTAAAAAACGACTGGCTCGCATAGATTGGCTTCTTAGTGGCTATACTGGTAAACAGAGAAAACGCTTATTCTACGGTGCTTACCGGCTCGGGTACAGACTCCCGATGCGCACTGAGTACCGAACCACCCAAAGAAGTCGATGAGGAGAGGGTCATGTTTCAACTGCATTCACGCCTGGCCGAGGATACCGTGCCGGTAGGGCGCTTCCCGCTGTCTCTGCTGCTGCTCAGTAAAGATGCCAACTACCCCTGGTGTCTGCTGGTGCCACTGCGGGAGGATGTGTTTGAAATTCATCATTTGGGTGAGCGGGATCAGCAGCAACTGATGCGCGAGTCCTGTCGTCTGGCCGAGGTGATGACCAGCGTGTTTGATGCCGACAAAATGAATGTGGCGGCGCTAGGCAATGTTGTCCCCCAGTTGCATGTGCACCATATTGCCCGCTTTGAGACGGACCCAGCCTGGCCGCAGCCGATTTGGGGCGTCAAGCCCGCCGCAAGTTATTCTGAGGCTCAATTGCAGGATCGACTGGATCAGCTCAGATCCGCCCTGGTTGGGGACGACTTTGACGTGCTGGAGTCACTGGAGGATCTGGAGGTCAATCCGGTGGATACAACGGGGCCGGGCGACTGGTATTGAGAACAGGGCCCCGAGAGGGGCCCTGTTGAGCGGGTATGGCGCTTACAGAGCCATTTCCTTGAGCTTCTTCAGAGGGCGTACCTTGACGGCGATGGAGGCCGGTTTCGCTTTGAACACGGTCTCTTCGCCGGTGAAGGGGTTGATGCCCTTGCGCGCCTTGGTGGCGGGCTTCTTCACGGTGGTGATCTTCAGCAGGCCGGGCAGTACGAACTCGCCCACGGCACGCTTCTTGACGTGACCTTCAATGATGTCAGACAGCTCGTCCAGTACCGACTGGACCTGCTTCTTGCTCAGCTCGGTATTGTCCGCAATCTGATTCAGAATCTGGGTTTTGTTGTAACGCTCGGAGATCGCCTTTACTTTTTTGGCGGCCGGCTGCTTGGCAGCAGCTTTCTTGGCGGGAGCTTTCTTTGCGGGTGCCTTTTTGGCAGCAGTTTTGCGAGCAGCCATAATATGATCCTTGTTGATGGTCAAGTGTTTATTGAGTCAGGCCGATAAAAAAGCCTGAATATATAGCGTATTAACCGCATCGGGTGCGGCTGGCACTATATATAAAGGATAAAACGACGATCAGCAACCCAAAAAACCGCTTTTTTACCGCTATAGCGCCAATTGTCTCAGGCGTGGATCCTCTTCAGCGGTTTCCCAGGCCCGATCGAAAATCTCCCTCAGCGTTTTCACCCGCGCACCCGCCTGCCGATCGTAAAAGCCGTGATAGTTGTCCGGATCATTCTGATAGACCAGGTGCTCCCGATCGCCCAGCGCAAATGCGATGGCCTGGGTTTCAATGTCGTTGGTCAGCCGGCGCAGGGTCACCTTGCTCGGCAGCCTCTGGGCCAGGCGAACCAGGCCGTGCCCGTATTCAACCAGCGCCCGGGTGTCCCGGACCAGCAGCTGTACCTGCGCCTGGCGATGTCGACGGGCAATCTCGGAGAGCGCTTCGGCCAGCTCCGGCAGGTCGTAAACCTCTCTGGCCAGGTCGGGTGAGTAGAGTGAGAAAGTGCGGCGCGTCTCGCTCGCGCAGTGGAGTAGTGCCTGGCGAAAGGCGTCTGGTCCATCAATCAACTCAGATTGCTCGGGGGTATCCGGCGGGAGGTTCATGACGTTCGGCTCCAGTTCGTATTCGACTTTTCAGCGTGCTCAACCGCCATGATAAAGCAAGCCTGGCCAAAAAGGAGGCGGGATAGTCGTATATCATATAGAAAAATGGTTGCGCTAATGAAAATATGGAGTTATAAAGGCAGTGCGCTTCCTGTGACACCCAAAGCAGCGTCCGGCTATGGCGCAGGTCAATCACAGGGGCAGGGAGGCGTGTTGGCGCAACAACAATAAACAATGCAGATCCATTATCGGGTAAGCGGAGAATAAGCGATGACAATAATGAACAAGACTCAGGGCTTGGCACCTCGTTCGGCATTTCGGCGCACCAGGCTGGCGCGCGCCATTCACTGGAGTTCACAGTTACTGGTCGCAGGTGCGGTTGGCTGGCATGGCGCCGGCTTTGCACAGGAAGCCACACCGGCGGCGCCGGAGCAGCCGACCGCACTGGAAGAGATCGTGGTGTCCGGTCAGCGCAGCAGCATTCAGTCGGCCCAGATGATCAAGCAGAGTGCTGAACAGATCGTCGACTCGATTGTCGCGGATGACATCGGCAAGCTGCCCGATCGCTCGGTGACCGAAACCTTGCAGCGCATTCCGGGTGTGACCATTGATCACTTCATGTCTCTCGGGGATCCGGAGCACTTCTCAGCTGAAGGCAGTGGCGTCGCCGTGCGCGGTTTGACCCAGGTGCGTAGTGAGCTCAATGGACGCGACAGCTTTACCGCAAACGGTGGGCGGAGCCTGAGCTTTGAAGATGTGCCCGCTGAGCTTATGGCCGGGGTGGACGTCTATAAAAACCCTTCGGCGGACATGATCGAAGGTGGCCTGGGCGGCACCGTCAACCTGCGTACTCGTATGCCTTTTGACAGTGATGGTCAGGTAATGGCGGCGACGGCCAGCGTGAATTACGGTGACTTTATCGAAGAGGCCGACCCGTCGGTATCGGCTCTTTACAGCAACCGCTGGGACACCTCCGCCGGTGAGTTCGGTCTGTTGGTGGATGTCGCTTTTTCGGAAATTTCGACCCGCACCGACGGCATTTTCAATCGTCCGTTTTTCCCCCGCGATGACCTGCAGGGTTACGAGGGGACTACTATCCAGGTACCGCGTGGGGCGGACTGGCGCTCCATGGATTTCAATCGCGAGCGGTTGGGGTCCTACCTGGCGACTCAGTGGCGGCCCAGCGATGCGTCAGAATTCTATTTCCAGGCGTTCCGTTCCGAATATGACATGCAGTGGGATGAGGATGCCATCTTTGTCCAGAACGATGCCTATGCCATCCAGCCGGGCGATGGCAAAGAGTTTGTTGTCGATGACAATAATGTCTTTCTGTCGGGTCGCCTGACCCAGCCCGGGGGAATCCCCTTCGGGGCCGATATCCGCGTGGCCAATCGCGAGTCAGTCACCAGCGATTTTTCCGCCGGTTACAAGTGGTTGCCGGGTGACCAGCTGGAATTCAGTACCGACCTCCAGTACACCAAGGCAACAACGGAGGGTCTGGATGCCACCATCGCGACGGGCATCAACCTGCCGTACATCGATATTGATCTGCGCGGTGAACGACCGCTGGTTCAGGCCGACGATGAGTACCTGTCCGATCCGGGCAATTACTACTGGGGCTTCACCATGCCCTTTATCGAGGACAACGAAGCCGAGCAGTTCGCCTGGCGTGCGGACGTGAAATACAACTTCAATGACACCGACGTTGTGCGCTACATCAAGACCGGCGTTCGGCTGACGGACCGGGAAGCCACCAACATCAACAGTGGCTACCACTGGCAGGCCATCTACCAGCCGTGGATGGCCTGGTGGAAGCTGCCCGACGACCAGATGCCTCCGGTGGAAGACGCCAGCCAGATGTCGCTCAACACCTTTGATAACTTTTTCCGGGGCAAGGCACCGAGCCCGGGGGTTGTCTATGCGCCTCACATATCGCTGGTTGAGGGCTATCCGGAGAGCTTCGATCAACTGCATGCGGATGCCAGTGAGAACTATATCTGCTGTGACGACTACATGCCGGCAACCATGGACGATCCGAGCCGCATTAACGAACAGGAAGAGCAGACCTACGCGGCGTACTTCCTGCTCGGCTTCGGTGTCGACGACTGGGCGCTGCCGGTAGACGGCAATATCGGTATTCGCGTGGTGCAGACCGACAGCGCGGCATCGGGCATGATCCGCTACCCCGAAACCATCGTGGTGGGAGAGGATGGCGAGACGGAAAGCCGCCCCTGGTATCAGGATCCGGAAGATATCGTGGCGGAGAATTCCTATACCAACGTGCTCCCGAACCTGAACTTGCGGGTGGAGTTGCGTGACGATCTGTTCCTGCGCTTCGCCGCCTCCAAAGCCATGGCGCGGCCTGCGTACAATCAGATGCAGGCGTTCCAGACCTTGAGCGCGGGCCGCCCGGAAGGGGTACCGGAAGACCAGTATGTGCCGCCGGAGGATTTCCGGCTGACGTCCTCCTCCGGCTCCAACCCGATGCTCGAGCCGATGGAGGCGACCCAGTTTGATATCTCGCTGGAGTGGTACTTCAATGACGCCGGTGGTATGGCTCACGTCAATGCCTTCAGTAAAGACATTGAAGGGTTTATCCGCAACCAGACGATCCGCGAAGAGCACGGTGGG
>NZ_DGMV01000075.1:0-11742 GCF_002388575.1 Marinimicrobium sp. UBA4509 | reverse complement strand
CGCGAAGAGCACGGTGGGTGGGATTATACGGTGACCCGTCCGGTCAACACCGGCACCGCTGATATCCGGGGTGTCGAGTTGGGCTGGAGCCAGTTCTTTGATCAGCTTCCCGAGCCCTTTGATGGCCTGGGTATGCAGGCCAACTACACCTACATCGACAGCAGCACCGATGTGCCTCGCGATGAGGGCTCCAACCCGGTCGATACCGACGGCAGTGAATACGGGCAGATGCCCTTTGAGGGGCTGTCGGAGCATTCCTACAATCTGGTGGGTATGTACGAGAAGGGGCCGCTGTCCGTCCGTCTGGCGTATAACTGGCGGAGTGACTTCCTGATGTCCGTTGGCCCCAATGGCTTTAACGGCACCGATCGCGATATCACCTGGCGCCTGCCGGTGTATAACGACGATTACGGTCAGATGGATGGGTCGATCTTCTACGACATCACCGACATGCTGTCACTCGGCCTGGAAGTGAACAACATCCTCAATTCGGAAACGCGCACGATCATGAAACAGAACGCAGCGGGAGACCACTACGCTTCTTACTTCCTGAACGACACGCGCTATGCATTGACCCTCAGGGCCAATTTTTAGGTGAGACCCGGCGGTAGGGAAGCCGCCGATATTGTTGGCATGCTTGGCGCCGGTGTTTTTACCCCGGCGCTTTTTTGTGCGGACCGGCTACGAAAACGACGCCCAGATGGGGCAGTGATCGGACGGGCGCTCCATACCCCGAATGTCATAATCGACGCCCGCCTCCGTGCATCGTTCGAGTAACGGCTCGGTTGCCAGAATGAGGTCGATTCTCAGGCCCCGTTTGGGGTCGGCATCAAAGCCTTTGCTACGATAGTCAAACCAGCTGAAGGTACGCTCTTCGTCCGGCTGGTGTTGACGGAAGGTATCCTTCAGACCCCAGTCCAGCAGAGTATCCAGCCATTCCCGCTCTTCCGGCAAAAAGCTGCACTTTCCGTCGCGCAACCAGCGCTTGCGGTTCTGCTCGCCAATACCGATATCCCGGTCAGTATGAGAGACGTTCATATCGCCCATGACCAGCAGCGGTTTGGAAGGGTCGCACTGGTCGTTCAGGAAGGCCATCAGGTCCTGGTAGAACTTGCGCTTATTGGGAAATTTGACCGGGTGGTCGCGGCTTTCACCCTGGGGGAAGTAACCATTCAGAACGGTCACTTCGCCGCCGAGGGGAGAGTCGAATACCCCTCCGATAAAACGCCGTTGGGATTCTTCCAGATCTCCGGGGAAACCCTTGATCACCTGCTTGAAGGGGTGGCGGGACATTAGCGCTACGCCGTAGTGCGTTTTCTGACCGTAGAACTCTACGTGGTAACCCATGTCCCGGATTTCCTGCTCGGGAAACTGCTCGTCGGTGACTTTGGTTTCCTGCAAGCCGATGAAGTCCGGTTGATATTTATCGATCACCGCCTGCAACTGGTGGAGGCGGGTACGGATGCTGTTTACGTTGAAGGAAACGGCGTTCATGCGGTTCAATTCCTGAGTCCGATCTGATGGAGGCGTGGGTTAAAAAATACCCCGAAAACGCACCGAGGGAAAAGGCCTGTGCGGTATCGGGGCTCGGGTTTGGATGTTGGTTACCAGTTGGCGACGCGATCCCGGTCCTGTTCATCCATGGATTCGAGCTGCTCAATGAAGTCCACCAGAATATGTCCGGCTTCGTTGAGAAACGGATCCTTGTCCGGGTTGATTTCACTGCGTGAAAGCGCACTGAAGCTGACCAGGTCGCCTTCTTCTTCGTCGTCGTTGGCCGCTTCTCCGGCGTCCGCGCCCTCGGTCGCGTCCTCGTCGTCGCTGCCGGCCAGGCGGTCAATGTCTTCGTAACTGTCATACAGGGACAGCCCTTTGGCTTTCCGGCGCTCGTTTTCGAGTTGCAACAGAGACGCTTCCAGGGATTCCTGTTCGTTTCGACGCTGTTTTTCATTCAGGGAGACGACCGTGCGGTCCTTGTTCTTCTCCGTCAGCGCCATCTGATCGCGCAGGTAGATGAAATCCGGGTTCTTCTCTACGCGCTGCTCGTGCAATGGGTTCAGGTGCGGAAGAAGCGCCTGAATGTCAAAGTAACGAGAGTGTGGAACCGCGTGAATCTTGTCCCAGGGTAAGGCGTTGTCGTAAGTGCTCTCGCCGACATCGTCTACGTTGACCAGGCTAGGCAGCGTCATGTCGGGAATAACTCCGCGATGCTGTGTGCTCTCGCCCGAGACGCGATAGAACTTGGACTCCGTCAGCTTTAACTGGCCGGCATCGACCGGTACCAGCGATTGCACGGAGCCTTTGCCGAAGCTCTGGGTGCCAACAATGATGCCCCGGCCGTAATCCTGGATGGCGCCGGCAAAAATTTCCGAAGCCGATGCACTCAACCGATTTGTCAGCACCACCAGAGGCCCGCGGTAGGCCGCCCGGGAGTGTGATTGATAATTGCGTGAAATCAGTTCATTGGTCTGGCGAATCTGTACCACGGGCCCGCGATCGATAAACAGGTCGGTCAGGGTAGTGGCCTCCTGCAGGGACCCACCGCCATTGCCGCGCAGATCAAGCACAATCCCGTCGACGTTTTCTTTTTCCAGCTCTTGAAGAATCCGGTGCACGTCACGGGTGGTGCTCTTGAAGTTCGGGTCGCGCTTGCGATAAGCCTCGAAATCCATGTAGAAGGTGGGTACACGAATCACGCCAATTTTGTAGCGGTCGCGCCCATTCATAACCTCGAATACGTCGTGCTTCGCCGCCTGTTCCTCAAGCTTGACCTTGTCCCGGGTGATGGTGATGACTTTGGTCGCACTGTCGGTGGGGGCCTTGGCCGGGAGCACTTCAAGGCGGACAACCGTGTCTTTTTTGCCGCGAATCTGCTCCACCACTTCGTCGAGGCGCCAACCGACCACATCGGTCATTTCACCCTCCTCGCCCTGGCCGACCGCGACGATGCGATCCGCTGGGCGAAGTTCCCCCTGCTTGTCCGCCGGCCCGGCGGGAACCAGACGCATCACCTTGGTGTGTTCGTCCTCGGTCTGGAGTACGGCCCCAATCCCCTCCAGGGAGAGTGACATGTTGATATTGAAGTTTTCGAGTGTTCTCGGCGACAGGTAGTTGGTGTGCGGATCGTACAGGGTGGTCAGGCTGTTGATTACGACCTCAAAGGCATCATCGCTGTCCTGCTGGCGAACCCGGCGCAGTTGGTTTTCATAGCGTTTGCGCAGGAGCTCCTTGCTCTCTTCCAAGTCTTTCCCGGCCAGTACCAGATCCAACAGGCTGGCTTTGACCCTGCGGTGCCAGAGCTCATCAGCGGTTTTCTTGTCCTCGGGCCACTCGGCCTGCTCCCAATCCACCACGAGCTGATCGTCGGTGGTGAAGTCGTACTTGATCTCATCACTCTCCAGCCGCTCAATCACCGATTCCAGGCGCGTCGTCAGGCGCTGCCGGTAGATATCGAAGATGTCGAAGGCTTCATTCAGGTTGCCCTTGGCGAGCCAGTTGTCGAACTTCTCACGATGACGGTTGAATCCGTCGATATCAGCCTGGAAGAAGTAGCTTTTGGTGGGGTCCAGGGTTTTCAGGTAATTGTCCAGATACTCGGACGACAGGTCGTCATTGAGGGACTGGTCCCGGTAATGGTGCTCGCTCAGTTGCTGGACCACGCTCGCCGTGACCTGGCGGTGCTGATCGGTGATTTCCAGGGGGGCCAGGGCGGCAGCCCAGAGCGCTGGGGCGCTGAACAACAGAGCCGAAATGGCGAGACTGCTGCGCAGGAACTTCGGGACGTTGAGCATAGGTTCAATCCTGCTTTGTTTCCGGTGGCCAGCGAACTGTGGTTGACTATCGCCAGTGACACTGGAAGCGGCGTTAATACTGGGTTTCATACTACTATAGCCCCCGGAGTATGGCTACCGGAGTGGGTTCGGGAGACGTTTAGAAAGGTAAATCGGCGCAAGAGTTCCCCAGAACGCACTGGGGCCGCACTAAGTGCGGCCCCAGGGTGGGTCGGTAAAGGCCCGGTGGTGTCGGCCTCAGGCGGGGTAATCGCGCTTGCTGTAGCCGGTGTATAGCTGGCGTGGACGGCCGATCTTGTAGGGTGCGCTCACCATTTCCTGCCAGTGGGCGTACCAGCCGACGGCGCGGCCTGTGGCAAAAATCACGGTAAAGGCTTCGGTGGGAATGCCGATGGCCTTCATGATGATGCCGGAGTAGAAATCCACATTGGGGTAGAGTTTCTTCTGGATGAAGTACTCGTCTTCCAGGGCGATTTTCTCCAGGCGCTTGGCGATCGCCAGCAGCGGATCGTTTTCCAGGCCCAGCTCGGACAGCACCTCGTCAGCGGCCTGCTTCATCACCTTGGCGCGCGGATCAAAGTTCTTGTAGACCCGGTGACCGAAGCCCATCAGACGGAAGGGATCGTTCTTGTCTTTGGCTTTGGCGACATAGGTGTCGATGTTGTCGACGCTGCCAATTTCCTCAAGCATGTTGAGAACGGCTTCGTTCGCACCACCGTGGGCGGGGCCCCACAGGGTAGCGATACCCGCTGCGATGGCGGCAAAGGGGTTGGTGCCGGATGAGCCGGACAGACGCACGGTGGAGGTGGAGGCGTTCTGCTCATGGTCGGCGTGCAGCAGGAAGATCCGGTCCATGGCTTTGGCCAATACCTGATTGACTTTGGGGCTTTGGCCGGCGGTACCAAAGGTCATGTTCAGGTAGTTTTCAGCGTAGGCGAGATCGGCGTCCGGGGCGATGAACTCTTCGCCCTGGCGGTGCTTGTGGGCCATGGCGGCAAGGGTCGGCATCTGACCGATCAACCGGTAGGCCGTAACCCGACGACTCTCTTCGCTGGTGATGTCGGTCTCTTCATGGTAAACCGCGGCCAGAGCGTTCACTGCGCTGCCCATGATGGCCATGGGGTGAGCGTTGCGACTGAAGCCTTTGATGATCTGAGCCACTGAGTCGTCGACCTTGGAGTGCTTTTTGACTTCGTCGGCGAACGTCGCTTTTTGTTCTTTGGAGGGGAGTTCGCCGTTCAGCAGAAGGTAGCAGGTCTCGAGGTAGTCAGAGTGCTCGGCTAACTGATCGATGGGGTAGCCACGGTGCAGAAGCACGCCTTTGGCGCCATCGATGAAGGTAATTTTGGACTCGCAGGGGGCGGTGGACATGAACCCCGGATCGTAGGTGAAAAAACCCTTTTTGGTCAGGCCGGAGACATCAATCACGTCAGGGCCGGCAGTGCTCGGGTAAACAGGCAGATCAATAGGCGCATCCAGGCCGTCGACCGTTAACCGTGCTTTTCTGTCAGTCATTACGGACTCCTGTGGTTTACAAACTTTTAAGGCTTCCAGGAATGGCTGGATGGCCAGACCGGGTTTTTAATCGGGGCGTCACTATAAGCCCCGGCGTGGGTTTGTCAAACAGCCCACGGGTTGATGGGAGGCGGCATTATAGAGGAGAAGGCCTGATTTCGGTAGTTTTTCGAGATCGGGTTGGCAAAAAATCCACTTGACGGCGAGGGCGCCCGTGTAGTGGCCGGCCCGTTGGTGCCGGGGTGCCCGGCATCACGGAGGCTTTGACTGGAGGCAATGATCCGGCAGTGGTGGGAACGTCGTAACAGGTGACAGCGCTGTCGGATTTTACCCCCGGGGACGGGGTGGTGAACAATCCGGTGGTGATTTGCCTCCAAATGGAGCATCAAGCGGCTCCAGTGCACGCCAATCGGGCATTTCCGGGGGATTTTTGCCCGGGTTTTTGTTTGTGTTTCAGGATTCGACTCTCTATAATACGCCGCGACTTGCAGGCAGCGGTGAGAGAGCCAATCGCCGGTCCAGACCATGCCCTGAGAAGAGACATTGGCCCGGACGGCGCATAAACAAATCAACCTGGCGACCGCCCTGTGTGCTCTGGAGAGATGCGCTTGGCGCTATTTCGCTAACCTGCCTACATTAGCTGGGCTAGAAGGTGACTATCAACCGTGAAAAACCAAAGACCTGTCAATCTCGATATCTCCACCATCAAACTTCCGATTACCGCTATTGTTTCCATTCTTCACCGTGTCTCCGGTGTGTTCCTTTTTGCCGGTGTGGCCGTACTCCTCTGGCTGCTTGATGGCAGTCTTGCCTCCGAAGAGCAGTTTGTGGCTCTGCAGGAAACGCTGACCCAGCCGGTCTGGCAAATCGTCGTCTGGGCCGTTGTCGCCGCGCTCGCCTATCACATGGTGATGGGGGTCCGGCACCTGATTATGGATTGTGGCATTGGTGAAAGCCTGAAAGGTGGTCGCCTCGGTGCGAAGCTCGCACTGGCGCTGGCCGTTGTACTGATTGTTCTGGCAGGAGTCTGGATATGGTAACCGCGGTAACCAATCTCGGCCGCAGCGGCCTGTACGACTGGCTGATTCAGCGCGTGAGCGCTGTGATCATGGCCGTCTACACCGTCTTTATTGTGGCTTATATCGTAATAACCCCCGAACTGAGTTTTGAGCAGTGGCAGGGCCTGTTTGGTCAGCTGTGGATGCGGGTGTTCACCCTCATGACCCTGCTGTCCGTGGTGGCCCACGCCTGGATCGGCCTGTGGGCGGTCCTGACGGACTACATCACCGAGCGGATGATGGGCGGCAAAGCCCTGGTGTTGCGTCTGCTGGCTCAAGTACTGCTGGCGGTAGTCGCCGTGACTTACACCCTCTGGGGTGTTGAAATTATCTGGGGGTTTTAAACTATGCGCACGATTTCCTTTGACGGCATCGTCGTCGGTGGTGGCGGCGCGGGTATGCGCGCGGCCCTTCAGTTGGCCAGCTCCGGTTACAAAACCGCGGTTATCACCAAAGTATTCCCGACCCGGTCGCACACCGTATCCGCCCAGGGCGGCATCACCTGTGCCATTGCCAGTTCTGACCCCAATGACGATTGGCGTTGGCACATGTATGACACGGTGAAGGGCTCCGATTATATCGGTGATCAGGACGCCATCGAGTACATGTGCTCTGTGGGCCCGGAGGCCGTGTTCGAGCTGGAGCACATGGGGCTGCCATTCTCCCGTACCGAAGAGGGGCGCATTTATCAGCGTCCGTTTGGTGGTCAATCCAAGGATTTTGGCCGCGGCGGCCAGGCGGCGCGCACCTGCGCGGCGGCGGACCGCACGGGTCATGCGCTGCTGCACACCCTGTACCAGGGTAATATCAAGAGCAACACGGTGTTCATGAACGAATGGTATGCCGTGGATCTGGTGAAGAACGCCGATAACGCTGTTGTGGGCGTAATTGCCATCAACATTGAAGACGGCGAGACGGTGTTTGTCCGCTCCAAGGCCACAGTGCTGGCGACGGGCGGTGCCGGTCGTATTTACGCCTCCACCACCAACGCGCACATCAACACCGGCGACGGTATCGGTATGGCGCTGCGCGCGGGCTTCCCGGTCCAGGATATGGAAATGTGGCAGTTCCACCCGACCGGTATTTACGGTGCGGGCACGCTGGTCACCGAAGGTTGCCGTGGTGAAGGTGGCTACCTGGTCAACAAGGATGGCGAGCGTTTCATGGAGCGCTACGCGCCCAACGCCAAAGACCTGGCAGGCCGCGACGTCGTTGCGCGCTCCATGGTGATGGAAATTCTCGAAGGCCGCGGCTGTGGTGATAAGGGCGACCACGTCTTCCTGAAGCTAGATCATCTGGGTGAAGAAGTGCTTGGTAAGCGTCTGCCGGGTATCGTAGAGCTGTCTAAAACCTTCGCCCACGTTGATCCGGCGAAAGACCCGATTCCGGTCGTTCCGACCTGCCACTATATGATGGGCGGTATTCCGACCAACATTCATGGCCAAGCAATTACCCAAGACGAAAATGGCAACGACCATATCGTTAACGGTCTGTTTGCCTGTGGTGAAGCGGCATGTGTATCAGTACACGGTGCTAACCGCCTGGGCGGTAACTCGCTGCTGGACTTGGTCGTCTTCGGTCGCGCTGCGGGCATGTTCATCGAAGGCGCGCTGAACGAAGGTATCGAGTATCTGGACGCTTCCGAGTCAGACATCGAATTCGCCATGAAGCGTATTACGCGCTGGAACGAGTCTGAAGAGGGCGGCGAAAGCATCCCTGAGCTGAAAGCCGAGCTTCAAGACATCATGCAGAACTCTTTCGGTGTATTCCGCGAAGAGAAAAACATGCAGGAAGGTGTCAAAAAGCTAGCGGAACTGCGTGGCCGTATTGCCAATGCGCACCTGCCGGACAAATCCAATGTCTTCAACACTGCTCGTGTTGAGGCGCTGGAGCTGGACAACCTGATGGAAGTGGCAGAAGCAACGGCGATTGCTGCCCTTGAGCGTAAAGAGAGCCGTGGTGCCCACTCGCGCTACGACTACCCAGACCGTGATGATGTCAACTGGCTGAAACACTCGCTCTACTTCCCAGCTACTAAAGAGCTGAAGAAGCGCGACGTTAACTTCAAGCCGAAAACTGTTGATACGTTTGAGCCTAAGGTTCGCACCTACTAATCTCCGCACTGACGAGAGGGAGTCACCATGTCCAATCTTCAGGTATCCGTATACCGCTACAATCCGGAAACCGACTCCGCGCCTTATATGCAGGAGTTTCAGGTCGATACCAAAGGCCGTGATCTGATGGTGCTGGATGTTTTGCACCTGATGAAAGAGCAAGATAGCGGTTTAGCCTATCGCCGTAGCTGCCGTGAAGGTGTATGCGGTTCCGATGGCATGAACATGAACGGCAAAAACGGCTTGGCATGCATCACGCCGCTGTCCGATGTTGTGAAAAACAACAAACTGACGCTGCGCCCGCTGCCTGGCCTCCCGGTCATCCGTGATATGGTGGTTGACATGGGTCTGTTCTATAAGCAGTACGAGCGTATTCAGCCGTACCTGCAGAACGATACGCCAGCGCCAGCCATTGAGCGTCTGCAGTCGCCGGAAGAGCGCGACAAACTGGATGGTCTGTACGAGTGTATTCTGTGTGCGTGCTGCTCGACTTCATGCCCGTCGTTCTGGTGGAACCCGGACAAGTTCGTGGGCCCGGCGGGTCTGCTGCAGTCATACCGCTTCCTGGCCGACAGTCGCGATACCGCCACGCGTGAGCGTCTGACCAGCCTGGAAGACCCGTTCTCGGTGTTCCGTTGCCGTGGCATCATGAACTGCGTTGCGGTATGCCCGAAAGGTCTGAATCCGACCCGTGCAATTGGTAAAATTCGTGAAATGTTGCTCGCAGATGCGACGTAACTCATTAATCCTGTGAAAAAAAGCGACTACCACATAAGTTGCATCACAAAGCTACTTAAATCGTGGCGCTTCGCTTGTTATCATAGGGGCTGTCATGGTGCGGCGACGCGCCGCACCATGGATCAGCCAAGTTTAAAAGCCGGTGCGACAAGTACCGGCTTTTGAGCATGAACTGGTAATGAAACGCGTCATCATACGTGTATGAAAAGGGCTACCGGCCACAGGTCGGCGCCGCCGGCAAACGTCCCGCCCCGCCGGCAGGGCAATAGCGATGTCGTTGCACGCATGCAGCGATGCCGATACCACCCCATCAGTGCAGGGTGACCGAGAGATGCAACAAGGCATAATGGAGTTGATGTGGCGTTCCTCTCACGTTAGTGGTGGCAATGTCCACTACGTGGAAGCGCTTTACGAGCAGTACCTCGCCGATCCTGATTCTGTCTCAGACGAGTGGCGCAGCTATTTCGATCAGTTGCCGCGTGCTGAAGGCAGTGCCTCCCACGATGTTCCACTAAGCCCCATTCGTGATCAGTTCTACCAGCTTGGCCGTGAAAGGCGCCCAGGCCGGGTGGTCGCCGCGTCCGACAGCGGTGAAAACAAAAAGCAGGTCAAAGTTCTGCAGCTGATCAACGCGTATCGCTTCCGTGGCCATCAAAAGGCCAATATCGACCCGCTTGGTCTGCGTAATCCCACCCCCGTCCCCGACCTCGACCTGTCATTCCATCAGCTGTCCAAAGCTGATCTTGATACCGAGTTCCAGACAGGTTCTTTCTTCCTGGGTATTGATAAAGCACCGCTGCGCGAGATCGTCGACGCGCTGGAGCAGACCTACTGCCGCTCCATCGGCTGCGAAATCATGCACATCGTGGATACCGAAGAGAAGCGCTGGCTGCAGCGTCGTTTCGAATCGGTACGCAGCGCGCCCAAGTTCAGCGATGACGTGCGCAAGCACGTACTGGAACGCCTGACGGCTGCGGAAGGTTTGGAAAACTATCTGGCATCTAAGTACCCGGGTACCAAGCGTTTCGGTCTGGAAGGCGGTGAGTCGTTCGTGCCGATGATGGACGAGCTGATTCAGCGCGCCGGTGGCTATGGCACCAAGGAAGTCGTGATCGGCATGGCCCACCGTGGCCGCTTGAATCTGCTGGTCAACATCCTGGGCAAGAACCCTGCGGATCTGATCGACGAGTTCGATGGCAAGAAAGTCATCGAGCGTGGTTCTGGTGACGTGAAATACCACCAGGGCTTCAGCTCCAACGTCATGTCGCCTGGTGGCGAAGTCCACCTGGCCATGTCGTTCAACCCGTCGCATCTCGAAATCGTCGCGCCGGTGGTGGAAGGCTCGGTACGTGCCCGCCAGGATCGCCGCAATGACGCTGACGGAAGCAAAGTGCTGCCGATCAATGTTCATGGCGATGCCGCCTTCGCGGGGCAGGGTGTGGTCATGGAGACATTCCAGATGTCTCAGACCCGCGCCTACAAGACCGGTGGCACGGTACACATCGTCATCAACAACCAGGTGGGGTTCACGACCTCCAACCCGGCCGATGCACGCTCCACCGAATACTGTACTGACATTGCCAAGATGGTTCAGGCGCCGATCTTCCACGTCAACGGCGATGATCCGGACGCGGTCATTCACGCCACCCAAGTGGCCCTGGATTACCGTCAGCAGTTCAAGAAAGACGTCGTCATCGACCTGGTGTGCTACCGCCGTCGCGGCCATAACGAGGCCGACGAGCCATCGGGCACCCAGCCGCTGATGTACGCCAAGATCAAGGACCACCCCTCCTCACGCACGCTGTATGCGCAGCGCCTGATCGAGCAGGGCGTGCTGTCCGAAGACGACGCCAAAGCCATGGTGGAAACCTACCGCGATGATCTCGTGGCAGGCAATCACGTGGCCAACGCGCTGGTTCAGGAACCCAACAAGTCGCTGTTCGTCGACTGGGCTCCCTACCTGGGCCATGAGTGGACCGGCAATGCCGACACCACCTTCGACATGAAACGCCTGCAACAGCTGGCGGCGAAGATGTGTGAAATACCGGACGGTGTCGATGTTCAGCGTCAGGTCGCCAAAATCTACGAAGACCGGCGTAAAATGCAGGCGGGTGGCATGGGGCTCAACTGGGGCTTTGCCGAAACGCTGGCCTACGCCACGTTGCTCGACCAAGGTCATCCTATCCGCATCACCGGGCAGGATGTGGGGCGTGGGACGTTCTCCCACCGTCACGCGGTCGTGCACAATCAGAAAGACGGGTCGACCTATGTACCGCTGCAGAATATGGCCGACGGTCAGCCGCGCTTTACCATTCACGACTCCTTCCTATCAGAAGAAGCCGTGCTGGCATTCGAATACGGCTACTCGACCACCGCCCCGAATGACTTGGTTATTTGGGAAGCGCAGTTTGGTGACTTCGTCAACGGCGCTCAGGTGGTAGTGGATCAGTTCATCTCTTCCGGTGAGACCAAGTGGGGTCGCCTATGCGGCTTGACCATGCTGCTGCCTCATGGCTATGAAGGCCA
>NZ_DGMV01000077.1:10409-10763 GCF_002388575.1 Marinimicrobium sp. UBA4509 | reverse complement strand
CAACTCGAAGCCTGGAGTGACCGCGTGTTGGATGCCGAGACATTAGCCGAGGTATTTGAACTATAGGGCTCGTTTCTTGATTGCCCGCATGTCGGATGAACTGCGCCCGCTGCGAAGCCCTTCGTCGACCCGCGCTTGCAAGCTGGCAATTTTTTGGGCTTTTTCCTGATCTTTTCGGATCAGATCCCGCACGTAATCGCTTGAATTGCTATATTTTCCGGTTTTGGCCTGCTGCTCTACCCATAATTTCATCGAGTCAGGCAAGGATACGTTCATGGTAGCCATAGTGATGCCTCCTGACATGACAGCGTCTTGCTGTTGGCAAAGGTTGTCAAGAGCGAAGATCTCGCCGAG
>NZ_DGMV01000077.1:7877-10217 GCF_002388575.1 Marinimicrobium sp. UBA4509 | reverse complement strand
TGAGGGTGCCAGCACCACTTCTGCTACTCCGGTTGCGGCAAGCCGCTCCCCAAGTTACACTTTTTAGTGAAACTTTTGAGAGGTGCCTTATGGAAGCGACCACCAAAGACCTACGTTTGCACACCAAAGCACTGATGGCCGCCACATCGCGTGGAGAGGAGGTCATTATTTCATACCGGGGGAAGCGACGGGCAAAGCTGGTGCCTTTAGAGGATCAGCCTCGCGCTCGCGTTGGCGAAAACCCCCTTTTCGGGCTCTGGGCCGACTCCGAAACAGACCTCAGTGTCGAAGAGCAGGTGCGGCGGCTTCGAGCCCCCAGGAGCTTTGATGATGTTGATTGACACGGATGTTTTGATTTCGAACTTGCGAGGGAACCAGCGCGCGCAGAGCTTTCTGGATGCACTCCCCCACCTTCAACTTTCAGCGGTCACTTATATCGAGCTGGTTCAGGGGCTTCGTAACAAGGCGGAGCTCAAGGCATTGCGTCAGGCCATGCACTATTGGGACGCTGAGATTGAACCCATTTCTGAGGCCGTGAGTTCTCGGGCTATGTACCTGGTTGAAAGCTATTCATTAAGCCATGGGCTGCAAATGGCCGATGCGCTGATAGCCGCCACTGCTGTCACGCTTGGCGAGACGCTGGTCACGGCGAACGATAAACATTATCGGTTTATTGATGATTTGGAGGTTGAGGTTTTTCGGCCTTAGGGTATAGGTGTCGTTCGGGATTTGGGTGGTTTTGTCGGCTTACGGCCTTCGGCCTAAGCCGACCTACGGGGAGGATAATTGCGGCTGCGTCCTTTCTCGTAGGTCGGCTTAGGCCGAAGACCGTAAGCCGACAATCACCTCTATTGGCGTTCTATACAGCGTTGACAAATCTTTTCCCCTGAAATACTGTTTGGATATCCAGTTTTTAGCGTATCAGGGACTGACCATGCCTTCCAGCCACGACCAGAACTTCAAGAATTTGATCCTGGATTACCCCCGACAGGCTCTGGAGCTTTTTGCGCCGGAGGAGCACGCGGCGTTGGAGTCGAGCGTCAAGATTGTACCTATTCGGCAAGAGCAGTTGAAAGAACGGCTCGGTGAACGGTTTCGTGAGCTGGATGTGCCACTTCTGGTCGAATGGCCGGACGGGCGGCGAGAAGCGTTGCTGTTTGTCCTCGAGGAGGAGTCGAGCCCTGGCCGGTTTTCCATCGGGCGTCTTGCGCATTACTGCCTGGATCTCGCAGAACTGTATGATACGGACCGAGTGGTGCCGGTGGTCATTTTCCTGAATAAGGCCGGCCGAATTCCTGAGCGGTTGCGGCTGGGGAGCGATCAGCACACTTATCTGAGCTTCAGGTACGTCAAATGTGAGTTAAGCGCCCCGCCCTATGAGCTCTGGCAAGATAGCGACAACATTGTGGCTCGATTGAACTTGCCGAATATGCGCTGGCCTAAGGCCTCAAAGGTTGAAATATATGCCAAAGCCATTCAGGGGCTGCTGTCTTTGGAGCCAGACTGGAACCGACGCCGCAAGTACGTGGACTTTGTCGACATTTATACTGACCTGACGGATAATGAACGTCAGCACTATGAGCAAGAATATCAACAGGAGAGTGCCGAAATGGCCGGATTTGCTGAGCGTTTTACCAATATTGGGCTTGAGAGAGGTCTTGAGAAAGGCCGAGAAGAAGGTCGAGAGGAAGGTCGCCGCCAAGAGGCTGTCACTATGTTAACCCGATTCCTCACTAAACGCTTCGGGCCTCTGGACGATGTGACACAGGAACGCGTGAATAACGCCTCCGTCGAGCAACTCGAAGCCTGGAGTGACCGTGTGTTGGACGCCGAGGCGCTAGCCGAGGTATTTGAATAGCAGGTTCATTTGTCGTACCCGGTTATCGAGCACACAGTTTCCGCACAAAACCTTACACACTCCTACATTTTCCTTGGCTACGCTAACCCTGTACCTGTGTTCACCCACTTTTATAGGGAAATGCCCATGACTCGTACATTACTGATCGTCATCAGCCTGTCCCTGGTCGCCTGCTCCGGCGATGACCAACCTTTACCGGAGAGCCCTCGACAAACACTTTCAATTCCGGAAACCACCTTCTCCGGGGAGTACTCGGCTGAGGATTTCGATCTCGCCCAACCTGTGGACTATTGGGAGATTCGTCTGGGCGCGATTCCCGGGCTGGGTAGCGATGAATTTGAACGGTTGATGACCTTTGATGCGTCAACCTATGAGGCTCTGGATGATACTCAGAAAGCCATTCTTGAGGAGACCACGGTTCTTGATACTGGTTTTGGTGCTCAGTGTCGCCCCTTGAGCAATCAAAGGGGTCAGAGTCGTTT
>NZ_DGMV01000077.1:7480-7654 GCF_002388575.1 Marinimicrobium sp. UBA4509 | reverse complement strand
ATCAAAGGGGTCAGAGTCGTTTGGTGCTGGCTAGGGTATCCCGTGATGCCCTACCTGGTGTAGGTTAGGGAAAAGTGAAGGGATTTCGCTTCGTCTAACTTTACGGTATCAATCGCGAATCCTGCCGCCCAGCGGTTATTGCTGATAACCACGCCAAGCGTGCGGCGCTCGACC
>NZ_DGMV01000077.1:0-7337 GCF_002388575.1 Marinimicrobium sp. UBA4509 | reverse complement strand
CATAGCTTAACTCCCACTCGCCTCCGGACTGCCAGCGGCGGGCAACGCCCAGTACCGGCATCAGTGTGCCGAACTGGTGCTCGAAGTGGGTTTTGAGTACCCAGTGACCGCTCTGAAGCTTGGAGGACAAGCGGTATCTCGGGTCTAGATCTTGCCGGTAGTTGTTACGGTAGCCCTCTGTACCCTCGAATAGCGGGTTAAAGGACACAAAGCCTTCGTTGTCGTCGGTTTGCCGCTGGCTGTTGGCGGAAGCGACGGTGTAGGGCGCGCGGTCCCACTCAATGGAGGCCAGGACGTCGTCAGCCTGCATGGCCAACTCCCACACGTCGGTAACTTGATAACTCAATTTCAGGTCCAACGCGTGCCCTATTCCGTTGGGTCGATCAATATTGGGGCGGTTGAACAGACTATCCCGGTAGTAACGGTAATCTACGTCGGCGGCTATGTGGTAACTGCCATCGGTATTGGTGGTCAAGGTGCCGCTCAGCCCCCCGTCCATCAGGTAGTTGGCCTGGAAAACGGATACCTCAGCGGATGCGCTCCAGCGATCTTGACGGCGGGAATAGCCTAGCTTGACCCCCTGCCCGGCAAAACCGGAGACGGTCAGTTCAATGGGTACCGTACTGTCAGTCAGCGGTTCGTTGCGCTCGATCCACCCGTAGTATTGCGCCGCCCGCTCGTTAATGCGGGTTGAGGCCAAACTGCGATGGAACGCGGCGGTGGATAGGCCGTTGTTTAGCCGGTAGCCAATTTCGAATTCGTTCAGCAGCCATTGACGCTCGCCTTTCTCGAAAGACTCACCCCACTCATCGAGGGTGTCCATTAACGGTTCGGGCTCGCTGTAGCCGTCCAGGGTCATGGACGCAAAAACACCGCTCTCGGCTGACGCTGACAGCGGTGCAAGAATAAAAAACCAAAAGGCCGGGCCGAAGCCCAACCTTTTGGTAAAGCGAAGTCTATAACGCCCTTTCATTAAATAAGCGATTCGACTTCGTTGGCATCACCATTGGGGTAAACGATCACAGGCAGACCATCTCGGGTTTCGACGGTGCCGATGATTTCGCCATCAATCAGTGCTTCACCGGTGATCACGGGCTCGCCCGCCTCGTTGGTGCTGGCGTTCAACTTCAGCTCGTAGCCCTGGGGGTTGAAGAAGCGCAGATCCAGAGATTCGGACTCAGCCAAGTCACCGCTGGCTTCGAGCGTGTAGTTGCCGCCGTCCCAGTCCATGTTAAAACGCAACTTGCCGCCTTCGTAGGCAGAGCGATTGAAAGTGGCGGTCAACCGTGCTTCCGGCAGCTCCGGAAGCGCCAGGCGTGCTGAGACGGTGGCGGAGCCTTTGAGGAAGTTGTCGACAGTTTCGAGGTCTGGGAGGTGCATGTCGGCCCAGTAGCCACCACCAGTCGCCTCGGTCGATGCCGTGGCACTGATTGAACTGACATCGACAGAGGACATCATTGCGTCACTTAGACTCAAGCGCTGCTGAATAGCGTCTTTAACTTCCTGCTCCAGCATTTCACTGCCTTCAGCGCTCAAAGGTTGGCCTTCATGATAAGTTGGGGTCAATGTGAGAGCAGCGCATCCTGTAAAGAAATACTGGGAAGCGAGGTTCCCGTAACGACTGGTCAAATAGCCGTCAGCATCATTTTGACACAGCTCATATTCCGCCGTATCTGTATTCGTTACGGTATAAGTTCCCCCGCTATAGGAGGAGACGTAAAACCCTTGGGGCTCGACGCCAGCCCGATTCACCTCAGCCTGGAACGCCGCTTCGACTGTCGCCAGCAAGCTTTCATCAGCTAACTCAAAGGTTAAGAAGATTTGCTCGAAACCGGGGTCACTGTAGACGCTGCCATAGCGAACCTTCTCAGACTCAACAATACTGTACCCATACACCTCTCCGGGAAGTTCAACCTGCTCTGAAAGCGTCAGTGAAACTTGCAGGCCGGACTCAAGCCAGCGGGTGTCGATCTCATCAACCGTGACTTGACTTTTGTATTCACCCAAGCTGAAATCGTGCGACAGCATTTCGTCGGTCGAGTAATCGTAGTATTCCAGGGTGACCGTGTTGGGCAGTGCACCAACAATCGCTTCCCGAAGTTCACCGAGCAAGTTGTCTGCTGACTCGTGGTTCAAATAATAACCGTAACTACGAGACTCATCTGTTTTGTAGAAATCTTGTATTCCAGGAATGTAGCTATCTATTTCATAGTACTTGTTGTAGTGAACTACACTGGCTTCTGCATCAGTTGCTACTGCCGTATTGAGCTCTTCAATAGGCGAGAATTCTAGTTCACCACGGAAGGTCAGTCGCGCGCCAGAGAAATCCGACCAGGTAAAGGCGTCAAAGCTGGCGGCGTTATTCAAACGAGCGGCAATAGTGATACCCGCCGCGTAGCGACCATCGGCGGATTGCAGGTCGCCGGTGAACCGCAGGCGCTCCAGATTCATGGGGCCGCTGTTGTAGTCGGCCAGCAGGCGCGCGTCGTCGTTCAGGCGAATCATTGAGGCGTCTACATCGCCGGTGAGCTCATTGCCGGCACTATAGACGGTCACACCACCCGACAGTGCTGCGGACCGGAACGCCGCATCGGCTTCGTCTGCATCGAACACGCCGTCCTCGGAGGCCTGGAGGGCATTGGCCAGCTCGACCGATACGCTCAGGTCCCGCAGTTGTATAAAGTGATCGGATGACAGGTCTCCGACGTGCCCAACCAGCTTGAGCTCCGTGCTCTGTGCCAGTTCGTTCAGGAAACCGCTGACCCGATCATCATCGGTGACAAACGCTTCCAGGGCGCCTTTGGTGATGCTGGTGTGCAATGTTAGGGCAAAGGGTGCGAAGGCATCGCTAGCATCGCCCGTCACGGTGCCGGACAGAGACAGCACCAGACCCTGGTCGTAGGTGGCTTCAATGGCCGCTGTGCCCACGGCATCGCCATTGGCGTTGGTGATGGTGATTTCCTCGGCGCCACCGTCATTCAGCAATGTCACCAATGTGTCCGGATTGGCTTCGGCAAAGAGTCCCACCTGGTTCAGCGCTTCGCCAACAAACTGGAATTGACTCTGGACCTTGGCGTCTACCGTCGCTTTGATAGCGTCGGCATCAATCTGGGCAGCAGCGGCAATGCTGTCGGTGTCTGTTGCTTCAAGCTCGGAAACCCAGGTACGTACATCGCCCACAAACGATTTGTAAGCCGTGATTTTTTCTTCCCTGGTGGTGTTTTCATCGACTACCAGATCTTCGTCGTAGTCCGGCGAGAAGCCCTCATCACCGGCCGCATCGTATTGAGCGGACTGGTTGCTCAGGGCATCGAGCGCATCGGTATCAAGCCCGTCGGTGCTATTGATAACCTCGTTTAGCGCGTTTGAAAGCTCTGATATTGTGAAGCGATCATCCCCGTCACCTACGCTGCCATCCACTAACGCAGCGGTAAACTGGTTCAGTTTCGAACTTAGCGTGTCTTCTTCCGTCGAGCTGAATAACAACTCCGCCACGGCCGCGTTCATCACGGCATATTGAGTTTCCTCCGCGCTGGCACCGGAGATTTGAGACAGACCTTTCGAGCCGGTGCGCTCAACATCAAAGCCGACCAACTGACTGACTTCGGCGGCGGCCTGTTTGCGAGCGGCGGCCAGGTCTTTTCCGCCTTCGGCGATCAGGGCCTTGGCGCGCTTGGCGGCCATACTGGACCAGGCAGTAACTGCGGCTTCGATTCGGTCGCCATCATTGGGTTTATCAACAATGGCGTTCAGCAGAAAATCTGCCGGCAGATCGACGTCCGAGAAGCGCTCGCCATCGCCGCAACGGCTTGCGTCACACACCATTTTTGTAATGCCTTCCACGACGGACACTTCCACTTCAACCGGACCGCCTTGGTAGTCGCTAGTCAACTCCAGCTCATAACTGCCTTCCGCGTCGGTATCGGTGCTACCCACGGAACCTTCGAGACGGTTGCCGTCATCATCCAGCTCGTAAGCGGTCACGCGGGCGTTTTTCAAGACCCCTTTGGTAGCCACGCCGGCAAGCGTGACGCCGCTGCCTTCATCACCGTCTTTGTCGCCGGGACCTGGCTCGGTCACGGGCGGTTCAGTGGGAGGTGGATTGTTATCGTCACCGCCTGAGCTACCACCACAGCCGACGAGAGCGACCAGAGTTGCGACGGAAAGGTACGTGAGGGGGGTCTTGAGTTTGATCATGCTGTTCTCCATTGGGGTCCTTTTTGCTTGCATGCGAAGCATTGCTCCAAGCTCGTTGTTGAGCTGCATGCCAACTGGAGTTTATACAGAGGAAAGTCTCACGTTCAATGAAAATATGAAGTGAATCGCAGTTTTTTCCGTTTTTGATTCTGTTTTAACGAAAGTTCGTCGGTATTTTGTCACAGGAAGTCGCGAGGCAATTTATCGACATGAAGGCGTCATCTTTTTGTTTTATTAATCTGCATAAAAATTAAACGACCTAAAATCGATCAAAGGCGATCAAAGGGGTCAGAGTCGGTTGATCCTAATCTACGAGCAGGAAATCAAACGACTCTGACCCCTTTGGTTTTCTTCCAATCGGCTGATTTACGGTCGCCGCCCTTCGGCCGAGCTGCTGCAGGGCGTCCCGTTCGTCGTTCGAAGTCTCGCTTGAAACGTTCACTGCCCAATACCCAAGCTCGTTCGGTGGCTTCGGTTATTTTCTGAACATCGTATTTCGGCAATATTTCGTCGAACAGGGCCCGGTAAGCCTCTTGCCTCCTTTTCGGGTGAGCACCCAACGCTTCATAGCCCGGATGAGGCGTAATTCGAGCGTCTGTGTGCCCCACGGCATTATGGGCGTAGCTCGACCAGGGGTATTCTGATGGGTGATCTACCATGCCTGCCCGCACGGGGTTAAGTTCTATATATCGGTACGCTGCAAGCAAGTAACTTTCGGAGTCGACCAAGGTTGATCGGTACCGCCCCTCCCACAACGTCCCGGTGCGTTCGTAGCTTTTGTTGAAGTACTGCACATATCGTCGCCCCAAAGCTTGCATCATTCGAGCGACACCAGACTCATCTGAGGGCGTGAGCAGCAGGTGAACGTGATTGCTCATCAAAACGTAAGCGTGTAGGGCCACCTGACTCTGTTCGGCCGCTTCCCGCAAATACTTTAAATAGACCTTGTAGTCTTTTTCAGCCGCGAAGCAAGCGCTTCGGTTGTTGCCCCTTTGAATAACATGTTGCGGGTACCCTGGCAAATAGGGACGTGGCCGTCTTGGCATGATTTCCTCCTTGTAAAATTCAAATGACTCTGACCCCTTTGATTAGTCGTTAGTGGGCAGAAGGATGTTGAAGTGGTGGTGACGGGACTCGCCCAGTGCCTGGTACTTTTCCTTCAGGGCCTCTCTCGCATTCCAGTCGCCATGGACCAGGCGGATGGTGCTGGGCCATTGCTTCATCCGTTTTACAAAATGCACCAGGTCATTTTGGTCCGCATGGGCTGAGTAGCCGCCGATGGTGGTGACACCGGCCCGGATGGTGCGGCGCTCGCCGTCGAGTTCGACCCAGCCGTGGGTGGGCCCGTATTGCTGGATGGCACGACCGGGGGTGCCCTGGGCCTGGTAGCCGACGAACAGGACCTGGTGGCGCTCATCTTCCAGCATGGCTTTGAGGTAGTTCACCACCCTGCCCCCGGCGGCCATGCCGCTCGCCGCCAGGACGATGGCCGGGCGGCCGGTTTTGGCGAGGTAGTCCACGGTCTGCAGGTGTTCTTCGTGGCTGTTGATGGTGTAGAGGTTGTCAAAACTCAACGGATGGCGACCGGCCTTGAGTCGCTTCTGGGCTTCGGCGTCCCAGAAGGGTTTGAGCTCCCGGTACACCTGGGTGAATTTGGCGGCCAGGGGTGAGTCGACGATGATTTCCATCTTTTGCCAGGTTTCCCCGCCCCGGTAGATCAGGTCTTCCAGTTCATAGAGCAGTTCCTGGGTCCGGCCGATGCTGAAGGCGGGGATGATTACGGTGCCGTCGTTTTTCAGGGCGTGTTCGATGGCGGCTTTGAGCTTGAGGCGTCGATCCTTGCGGCTTTCGTGGATGCGATTGCCGTAGGTGCTTTCGATGATCAGGGTGTCGGCTTTGTAGGGGGACCTGGGTGCCGACAACAGCGGCGCATAGGGCGCTCCCAGGTCGCCCGAGAAGACGGTGCGGTGGCTTTGCCCGGTGGGTTTGTCGAGCTGGTCCACTTCAACGTAGGCGGAGCCGAGGATGTGGCCGGCGCGCTGGAGTTTGATGCGGACTTTGCGTTGCTCGTCGTCCAGGATGGTGTGCCATTGCCGGTATGGTAGCGGTTTGAGCTGTTTGTTGACGGTGTCGAGGAATTGGTTGATCAGCCGCGCGTCCCGGGTGAAGCCGATTTTGAGGGCGTCTTCGATGACCAGCGGGAGCAGTTTGGCGGAGGGCTCCGAGCAGTAGATGGGGCCTTTGAATCCGGCGGCCATGAGGTATGGCAGCCTTCCGATGTGGTCGATATGGACGTGGGTGACTATCAGGGCGAAGACAGCGCTGAGGTCGAAGTGGATCTGGTGTTGTTCGAGGCTGTCGAGGTGGTCGGCGTCCTGGCCCTGGAAGAGGCCGCAGTCTACGAGAAAAGCGTGGTCGGGGCCGGCGATGTAGCGGTGGCAGCTGCCGGTGACGCCGTCGGCGCCGCCGTGGTGTTGGAATTTTGGGTAGTCCATTTTCGTTCTCAGTATTTATCACGCCCGGGGCACGAATGGAGGAAGCCCTTTCAAGACACGCCGTGAACCCATCCCTGGGGGCTCGGATCGCGGGTCCCCCGCTCTACGGTCTTGAAAGGGCTTCCTCCATCCGCGCCACTCAATGCCAAATTCTATTCCGGTGGATCTTGGCAAGAGCCTACAAATAAGACAAGGGCCAGCGCAAGGCGCTGGCCCTTGATAGTGACGGTCTGATGCCTGACGCGACGGACCGTGCGTTTGCTCGTCCTGAGCTGTGCAGGCGGGCTGCACTTCCTGACTCCCCTACCTCTTGAGCTGCTTCCTGTGACTTCTTGTCAGTGCTCGTCCTGTTGGCATCCTGCCTGAGGTTCCTTTGCCGTTCCTGGCGGGGTGTGTTTCCTTTCGCTTCCCTGTGATGTGTATTCTCCATGGGGCAGATGGCGCGGGAAATAAGAGATTGTGGGTGGGTTTTGTAGGAGATTGACTACAAAGGTGGGTGGGTGTGAATTGGGTCACGCTTTTTTGGGGGGGTCGATTAATGGCTTTGGGTGCTTTGTCGAGTGGTGACGGCGGATGCGCTTCGCTTATCCGCCCTACGGATGGCACGGCAGGTTGCGTAGGGCGGATCGGTCCGACGTTTCGGAG